>JAGNSQ010000077.1 GCA_017987975.1 Saprospiraceae bacterium | reverse complement strand
GGCTTTTGTAATAGGTTGCTTACCCAATCGTAGGTAGCCACATCCGTTCGTTCTCCGGCCAGGAACAAATATTTTAACGCACTTAGGTCTCTGCCTTTTACACCCTCTCCTTCCGGATCCTCTTTGCGAATGGCCCTGATGGCAGTGGGAGCTGTAAAAAAAACATTGACCTTGTATTTTTCTATCAATCGCCAGAAGTTGGCAGCATCGGGGGTTTTGATAGGCTTGCCCTCGTACAGGATGGTAGTACAGCCTCTGATGAGAGGACCATACACAATGTAAGAATGACCTACCACCCACCCTATGTCTGATGCAGCCCAATATACATCACCTGCCTGCACATTGTAAACGTATTCCATGCTGGAGTTGAGGGCTACCGCGTGGCCGCCATTGTCTCTTACGATGCCTTTGGGTTGACCTGTTGTACCTGAAGTATAGAGGATGTATAATGGGTGCCAGGCATCGACAGGCACATAACTGGCAGGTTGGGCCGTGGCTAATAATTCATACCAGTCAACGTCGTAGCCTTCTTTCATTTCGCAGGATACAAAATCGCGCTGTAGCACAACACAGTGATCCGGTTTAAAATAGGCTTCCTGAATGGCTGCATCCACAATGGGTTTGTAGGGAATAATTTTTTGGATCTCCTTTCCACCGCTGGCACACAAGATCAACTTCGGACGGGCATCGTTGATACGAATGGCTAATTCATGGGCAGCAAATCCACCAAAAACCACAGAATGAACTGCACCAATGCGGGCACAGGCCAGCATGGCAATAATGGCTTCCGGTACCATGGGCATGTAAATGATGATGCGATCGCCCATTTCCACACCTAAATTGCGGAGACCTCCTGCAAACAAAGCCACAGCGTCTCTCAGTTCTGTATACGTATATACTTTTTGGCTATCGGTCACCGGCGAATCCCAGATAAGGGCAGGCTGATCCCCTCTTCCAGCGTCAATATGCCGATCGAGGGCAAGGTAGGAAGTATTGAGCTTACCTCCTTCGTACCAGCGATCTAATTCATAACTGTCTTTGCTGTGAATCTTATGGGGAAATTCAAACCAGTCAATTTTACGCGCCTCCTGTTCCCAAAATTCAACGGGAAAGAGAACGCTCTGCCTGTGCATAACGGTATAATCCATGGCTTTTGTTTTAAAATAACTACGATTACAACATCACTCCCGCCTTGAGTTCTTCTACGATCTCAGGGTTGAGCAAGGTGGATACATCTCCGAGGCTATCGCCTTCTCCACAGGCAATTTTGCGGAGGATCCTCCTCATGATTTTTCCGGATCGGGTCTTTGGCAGTCCACTAACCACCTGGATTCTGTCAGGCTTGGCAATGGCGCCAATTTCTTTGGTTACCACCATCAACACTTCATTTCGGAAGTGCTCTTCATCTGTAATCGGAAATTGGGTGATAACGTAAGCGTATATACCTTGTCCCTTGATGTCATGGGGATAACCTACCACTGCACTTTCAACCACATTGGAGTGTTGGTTGATGGCATTCTCCACTTCTGCTGTACCGATGCGATGGCCGGATACATTGATAACATCGTCTACCCTGCCTATGATGCGGTACCGACCCTCTTCATCTCTCCTGCTGCCGTCACCGGTAAAATACATGCCTTCAAAACCCGCAAAATAATTGAGCCTGCAACGCTCGTGATCTCCATAGGTGGTACGAAGAATAGATGGCCACGGAAATTTGATACACAACAAGCCCTCAAGTCCGTTTTCATGGATTTCATGACCAGCCGGATCCACCAGACAGGGCTGGACACCAGGTAAAGGGTACGATGCAAAACACGGCTTGGTGTCGGTAACATTGGGAATAGGGGTGATCAATATGCCACCTGTTTCTGTCTGCCACCAAGTATCTACTAAGGGTGCCTGACCGCGGCCTACTTTGTTTTCATACCACAACCACGCCTCTTCATTGATGGGTTCTCCAACCGAGCCGATGACTTTGAGTGAAGACAAATCATACTTGTCCGGCTCATCGTGACCCGCTGCCATAAGGGCTCTGATGGCGGTAGGCGCCGTATAAAACTGTGTGACCTTGTGTTTTTCTATCACCTGCCAGAACCTTCCCGCATCCGGATAGGTGGGTACTCCTTCAAACATTACCGTGGTGGCGCCTGATAACAATGGACCATAAATTATGTAAGAGTGCCCTGTGATCCAACCCACATCGGCGGTACACCAATAAATGTCTCCGTCACTGTACTGAAAAACATTGCGGAAGGAATAACAGGTATACACCATATACCCACCACAGGTGTGCACCACTCCCTTGGGCTTGCCTGTTGATCCGGAGGTGTAGAGGATGAACAACATATCTTCTGAGTCCATTTCTTCGGCCTCACATATATCACTTTGATGGTCCACTACATCGTGCCACCAAACATCTTTGTCAGCATTAAATAAAACCGTATCCCCAGTGGTTTTATGAACAAGCACTTTTTCTACAGAATCGCAGCCCATGGTTAAGGCTTCATCTACTACTGCTTTAACAGGGATGTTTTTGGCACCTCTTGAATTGTAATCCGAACAAATGACCATTTTACAAGAGGCATCTTTGATTCTTTCTGCCAGGGCGTTGGCAGAAAAGCCTGCAAAAACCACTGAGTGGATGGCCCCTATTCTGGCACAGGCGAGGATGGCTATGGTAACTTCGGGAATCATAGGCATGTAAAAACAAACCCGGTCTCCTTTGCCTACACCCATTTCTTTGAGGGCATTGGCACATTTGTTAACCGCAGCCAACAGCTGTCTGTACGTATAGGTGATGGGTGGCTTGGCGGGGTCATTGGCTTCCCACAAAATGGCTACCTGATCGCCCCGGGTAGCAATGTGCCTGTCGAGGCAGTTTTCGGTGATATTTAGTTTTCCTCCAATAAACCATTGAACATCCGGCCCAATGAAGTCATTTTTGAGTACGGTGTGCCATTTGCGGCGCCAAAAAAAAGTAGAGGCCTGCTCCGCCCAAAAGGCTTCGGGAGCTTCTACGCTGTATTTATATGCTTCCTGGTATTCCTGTAGAGATTTGATCTGTAGGGTCATGGTTTAACAATTTCCTACAAATATATAAATATATAGATTTCTATATGTATTAATTAGGATTTTTTTTTAAAAATTCATCGTCAGCAGATCTTCCACACGTTGGAGCAGGTCGTCGTTGTCAAAAGGCTTGACCTCATAGATTTCGGCGCCCGCATCATAGCCCTGCATTTTATCATCAGCTGTACCCCTGGCAGTTAAAAAAACAATATTGGTTTTTTCGAGTCCGGCCTGCTGGCGAATGGCCTTGGCTACTGCAAAACCGTCCATTCCCGGCATCATAACGTCTAAAATAACCACTTCAGGCGCAAATTCACCTACTTGGTCCAGGGCATCAGCACCATTGGTAAAACACCTTACCTCATAACCTGCCGAGGTAAAGATGTATTCGAGAGCCAAAACGATGTTTTCTTCATCGTCGACAATCATTATTTTCGTTTTTTGTGGGTCCATGGCTGCTGCTTAAATTAAATATAAATATAGTGAAAATTAAATACTTATTCTTATATATGTTCAAAGCCAATAAAAGCATTTGTATCCACATGGCCAGGATCCGGGAAGTGCAAAACAAAGCGCGTGCCCTGACTTTCATCTGAGTAAACGGCTATATTTCCACCTGCAGATTCAATTAGTTTTTTAGTAATGAAAAGGCCAAGTCCGCTTCCTTCCGGTTTGGCCCGGTGGCCATCCTGTACCTGGGTGAATTTATCAAAAATCACCTTTCTGAAAACAGGCGGTATTACCTTGCCATTGTTGATAAATTCCATGGCCCAGCCTCTACCCTCTCCCAGGTCATAGGATAAAACCTTAATAGATGGATCTTCAGAATCGCAAAATTTAATGGCGTTTGACAACAAGTTAAAAAAGATCTGAAGCACCTTATCATCTGCCAAGACTACCCTTGCATCGTGGGCATTAAGTTTCATCTCAGGTTCTATGCCCCGAGCCTGCCATTGTGGTTTTAGCCGTTCAAAACTTTCTTCGAGCAGCAGATGAGCATTGGCAAAATTGCTGGTCAGGGCCTGTGGTATATCCAGTCGCTCCACATCCAGCACCTGATTGACCAGGTTTTTGATGCGGTCGCATTCTTTGATTACAATGTTGAGATACGCTTTTTTCTGATCCTCTTTTAGGGCGGTATCTTTTTCAAGGATCTGCGCAAAGGATCTGATGGTTGTAATGGGTGTTCTCAATTCGTGGGTCACGGTTGAAATAAATTCAGCTTTTAAAGTATCCAGGGCCTTTAATTGTTGGTTGACCGCATTGAGTTCCCGGGTGGTTGCCTCCAGTTCTCTGGTTTTATCTTCCAGCGCTGTGCTGTACTCCAAAATTTCTTTGGTTTGGTTGAGCATTTCATTCAATTCATCCAGGGTAGGTGTGGCCTGCCTGATGTCTGAGCCAATAAGGATTTTAGCAGAAGCCGAGCCAAAAGCCCCGGTAAGGGTCTGTTCAACAAAGGCGATAAACTCGGGTGTGGCAACATCATCCGCTTCTCTGCCTTTTTTAATTGGACCTTTAAACTTTTTCAGGGCCAGCCTGCCCCTGGAAGTGCCCAGATATCGGAACAACAGATCTTTGAGCCTGGTAGCAGAAGCTTCTCTTCTTATAACTTCCAGATCGGGACTTCCGGTATACTTTTCAATATTGACAAAGACATCAGCCTGGGTTCTTTCTTCT
This sequence comes from Saprospiraceae bacterium, assembly GCA_017987975.1. Taxonomy (GTDB): domain Bacteria; phylum Bacteroidota; class Bacteroidia; order Chitinophagales; family Saprospiraceae; genus JADKBO01. The sequence goes on along the minus strand of JAGNSQ010000077.1, from coordinate 10,589 downwards.
ACCGGAGAAGTAGTAAGAATAGAAATGACGGTAAAAAGTCCGAGGTTAAAAAACATAGACCAAAAGCAGGCATGTGAGATGGGATCAAAGCCCTCAATGCCAAATAAGTGATAAGGTTTGAGCCAGGATAATCCAAAATAGCCCTCGTTCATAAAATCAGCGTCAATGATGCCGCTCTCAGCGAGAGTAGGCAAAGGAAGGGTAATAAACCAAATGAAAAAACCTGCCAACAAGCCGGCAATAGCACCTTTCTTTGAAGCTGAGGTCCAATACATGCCCCCAATGGCGGAGGGGACCAGCTGCAAAATCGCTGCAAATGAAATCAAGCCGATTGATACCAAAGGAAAATCCTTGCTCACCAATTTATAAAAGGCATAGGCCAGGAACATGATAACCACTATAACTATTCTGCGCAAAGACAATAACCGTTCCGAAAGTAAGGCAAAACCTTCGACCTGGGCAGTGCGGGTTCTCGCCAACAACGGCATAAGCAGGTTGTTGGACACCATAATACTAAGCGCAATCACAGAAATAACTACCATTGAAGCGGCAGCACTGAATCCTCCAATATAAACCAGCAAGGCCAGCCAGGGTGCATCGGCCCAAAGGGGTAAGCTCAATACAAAGGTATCGGGTTCTACTCCGGAATCAAGTAACAGCTTCCCAGCTATTGCAATTGGCATGACAAAAAAGGAAATCAAAAGCAAATAAAGCGGAAAAAGCCAGGATGCCTGCCGGGTATGGGTAATGTTTTGGTTTTCTACGATGGTTACGTGAAACTGACGAGGCAGAAAAATGACAGCCGAAGCAGAAAGGACCATGACCCAAAACCAGGAAGTACCAAAAGCAGCCTTATCACTAACGGTATACAGGTTTTGGGTGTGTTTGTATTTAGCACCCTCAGCAAAGAGGTGGCCCATGCCATCAAATAAAAAATAAACCACAAAAATGCCAACCGAAACAAAAGCTATCAGTTTGATCAATGATTCAAAGGCGATGGCTGCAATGAGGCCTTCATGTCGTTCATTGGGATCGAGGCTCCGGGTACCAAAAAGGATGGTAAATACAGCCAGTAGGATGGTGAAATAATTGACCTTATCCCGATAAAAGGTACTGGCATCCCAAAATCCGCCGGCTGCGTTTTGCTGGGTAATGATATCGAAACTAAAACCAATGGCTTTCAGCTGAATGCTGATGTAAGGTATAATACCAAATACCAAAATCAGGGTCGTGATGGCGCCTAAAAAAGTACTTTTACCATATCTAGAAGAAATAAAATCGGCAATAGAGGTAATGCGCTGGTGTTTGGAAATTAGAATCATTTTTCTTGTTATCTGGTACCAGACTGGCATGAGCAAGGTAGGACCAAGATAGACCGGTATAAAACCGATGCCTGTTGCAGCAGATCTGCCTACACTTCCATAAAAGGTCCATACCGTGCAATAAACGGTAAGTGAAAGTGCATAAATAATGGGATTGTTGACAAGGCTTTTACCCAGCTTATTGCGCTTGTTGGCATAAATAGCGATAACAAATAGAAGGGTGAGATAGAGGAGGGAAACAAAGATGACCAGGCTCGCTTTCATTGTCCCGGTTTTTTAGACAGCAATCTGGTCAGGATGATAAATAGAATCCACATCGTGAGACAGTAAAAATAAAAAACAGGGATGCCGGCTATAAAATCCGGCAGGTTGAATAAAAAAATAAAAGGGGGATTAAGTGCCAATAAAGCCACTATAAACAAAACCCAACGTTTTTCCTTTCTTTTGGAATGCATTCCTTCTTCACTCAATCTGTTCTACAATTTCAAATGTAATAAAAAAAATGGCAAACCAATAAAAGTTGAAACCCCGAATGAAAAATGAAAAGCGAAGTAAGCTCTTGTCTACTTCAAGGTTTTTCGGTGCACCCTATTTCAGGCAGGATCTGTGTTTTGTGACGGACGCTGAAAATATTTATCCAGACCCAGGATAGTAGGAGTAATGATTCTGTTTTTCATCAGGGCCCACAAGAAGAGCAAACCAAAGATGCCAAATAAAACAGAGATGGCCCAATACCCCTTGAGTTGGGCTTCAACCACCAATCGCAAAAACAAGGTAATGGCCAAATACAGGATGACAAAAATATTGGAAATGGTGTTTTTCATTGTCAAAAATTGAATCAATTAACCAGGTTCTATGGCCAAAAAACAATAGGCCACAGAACCTGGAAATGTTATATAAATAAGGGATTGTACATTATTAGTGAGCGTGTGCTGTACCTGCACCTCTCGGAATTCTGATGTCTTCAACGATGTGCTGAACCGATTCCGGTGGTGCTGGGGTAAATCTGCTTACGATCAATGCCACTACAAAATTGGCTACCATGGCTACGGTTCCAAAACCTTCGGGCGAAATGCCAAACCACCAGCCATCCTTGAGCCCTTCAACCGCATCTTTGCCTCCGTCGAACATGCCAAATTTATATTTTAGCATGTAATACAACATAAACAACATACCCACGATCATCCCGCTGACAGCGCCTTCTTTGTTCATTCGTTTGTAGAAAATGCCCATAATAATGGCCGGGAAGAAAGAGGCAGCTGCTAGGCCGAATGCCAACGCCACCACTGCTGCTACAAAGCCCGGAGGATTGATTCCAAAATATCCCGCTACTACAACTGCTCCTGCTGCTGCTAAACGTGCATACAATAATTCTCCCTTTTCAGAAATATTGGGATTCAATTGTTTTTTGATCAAATCGTGAGAGATCGAAGTTGAAATCACCAACAACAAACCGGCTGCTGTTGATAAAGCTGCTGCCAACCCGCCTGCCGCTACCAAGGCAATGACCCAGTTGGGCAAATTGGCTATCTCAGGATTGGCCAATACCATAATGTCATTATCAACGGTTAATTCATTGGCTTCTTTGTCTTTGACATATTGAATAATGCCGTCTCCATTTTTATCTTCAAATTTGATAAGTTTGGTTTGCTCCCATTTCTTAAACCACTCTGGCATTTCGGAATAAGACTTATTGCTTACTGTATTGATCAGATTGGTACGTGCAAAGGCTGCAATGGCCGGAGCTGTCGTGTATAAGATGGCAATAAAAAGAAGTGCATATCCTGCCGATTTCCTGGCGTCCTTAACTTTAGGAACGGTAAAGAACCTGACAATTACGTGGGGAAGTCCTGCAGTACCTACCATCAAGGCAAAAGTAATCGCAAATACATCAATTACACTTTTGGTACCGTCTGTATAAGCAGCAAACCCAAGGTCTGTGTTGAGTGTGTCCAGCTTATCTAACAGGTACATCCCTGATCCATCGTTGAGGGTTGAACCAAAGCCAAGCTGTGGAAATACATTGCCTGTCAAAGCGAGTGAAATAAAAATAGCAGGAACCATATAGGCAATAATAAGCACACAATATTGGGCTACCTGGGTATATGTTATGCCCTTCATTCCACCTAAAACAGCATAGAACAAAACAATAATCATACCTATGACAACGCCCATTTCGATACTTACCTCCAGAAATCTGGAGAAGACAACTCCTACCCCTCTCATCTGTCCTGCCACATATGTAAATGAAACAATAATCGCACATACAACTGCTACTGTGCGGGCAGCATTGGAATAATATCTGTCACCAATAAAATCAGGCACCGTAAACTTCCCAAATTTCCGAAGATAGGGTGCCAGTAGCAAGGCAAGCAAGACGTAACCGCCTGTCCATCCCATGAGGTAAACAGCACCATCGTAGCCCATAAAAGAGATCAGACCTGCCATTGAGATAAAGGAAGCTGCCGACATCCAGTCTGCTGCTGTAGCCATTCCATTGGCAAGTGAAGAAACACCTCCGCCGGCTACATAAAATTCTTTGGTTGAACCGGCTCTTGTCCAGATAGCAATGCCGATGTAAAGAGCAAAAGTTATACCTACAATAATATAGGTCCACATTTTAACATCCATGTTATTTGATTTTCTAAGTTGATGAAATGGTCATTAATCTTCGTGTACGTCAAATTCCTGATCGAGTTTGTTCATCAGGCTGACATAGGCGAATATGATGATGATAAAAATATAGATCGATCCCTGCTGTGCAAACCAAAAGCCTAGCTTGAAGCCACCGATCTTGAAGTTGTTGAGCGCATCTTTAAAAAAGATTCCGGCTCCGTAGGAACAAAGAAACCAAACTCCCAAAAGTATAAAGAGGTAGTTGAGGTTCTTTTTCCAGTATTGTTGCAATTTTTTTTCTGCCATAACTAATACAAGATTTGAAGGTTATTAATGATATTTATAAGAAGATGTGTGTTTGTAATCTAATCTGTCTGTTGATGCCATCTACTTGTGTCGCAGCTGGTACATCTCTAAAATCGCCTGTTACCTGATGATACTCCAGGGTTATTTTGGCGTGGTGGGCATTTATAAAATAATTCACCCCAATGTCCAATCCTTTGACCGGATCTTCATATCCCTCATAGTCGCCATATTGATAAGCCACATAAGGCATGAATTTAGTATTTTTAAATTTATAACCTATATGGGCATAAACATTATTTCCCGTACCTGCCCATCTACTCAGGTAATTTTTTCCATAATTGAAACGTGTAAAGGAAGCATAAGCATTCAAACAATCGCCTTCACTGAGAGGGGCATCGTAAAAAGCATCCACCGCAAAATGGGATACATTTTCATGGCTCTTGTCTGATTCTCTGTACATACCATCTGGGTGTAAAAAGAAGCCGGCACCAAGAGCCAATACTTTTTTGGTACCCAGATAGCTGCCCACATTGAAAGGCAATACTGTAGATTCAGCATCGAGCACATTGTAACGGAAATAACCTTCTATGATGGTATTACCAACAGGCTTTCCACCTTCATCTGCTTTGGCAGAACCGTTGTAGGTCAGTCCGCTGGATCTGGTGCCAAAGTCTTTGCCTGCTCCCAAAGTGTTGGCAGGATTCAACGGATTGTTGACAGCCCGTCGGTAATCAAGTTTGCCCAACTCTCCTTTGATATAAACACCTAAGTGACGGGCAAATTGATCGGTTACACCCAGAGAATGCCAGGGAGCAAAAGGGCGGGGGTTGTCCATGGTCATAAAGTTGAGGGTACTCTGACTTGCCAAACGGGTCAGGCCTTTCCAGTAGTGCAGTCCGGTTCCTATGTAAAGAGTTTTGGGAATTACTTTAAATTCGGTCTATGCATCATGTAGAAAAAACTGGGGACCGTTTCCTCCATTACCGAGTCCATCAAGGTTAGAAGGACTTAAGTTGTTGAGACCAAAATGCATGAGCAATAAAAAACGGGAGGATACCTGGGCATAAGCCAAAAAGCGGGAGCGACGGGCCATGGTTGAGACCTGGAGTTTGGCATCATCGATGGCGAGGTTATTGGTCACTGCCCATTGCTGGTGCCAGATGATAAACCTAACGTACTTACTTCCATTGTCATTGCGTTTGAGGGTGAGGGGTTTGTAGCTGTGGTCTTCCGGAGCCACTTCTGTCTGGGCACCCACTGCGCTAAGCCATGCCAGGAGGACAAGGCTTAGCAGGAGGCGGATCCTGGTGTAATTGCTGGTTTTCATGATAGGCTGAATGTGGTTTTGTTTTACAAATATAAATACATAGATGCATACATATATAGATATCTATATACTTTCAAACAAAAACAAAACTTTTTTTGCCCTAACACGAAAAAACTGTCGAAAAGGGCAATTTCGGACTAGAAAATGAAATAAAAGTGGCCGAAAATCAAGTTGACCAAATTAAATTTTAAGAAAATAATGGCTTTCTAGAAAAAAAATCTAGCCGGCGGCGATCATATTGTCTATGATTTGGGAAAAAGAAGATGAGGTAAGGCTATAGAAGGAGTTTTTGCCATCTCTACTCACTTTGACTACATTTTGGTTTTTTAAAATGCGGAGGTGGTGGGATGCAACGGCTTGTTCGATATCCAGTTTTTCGTGGATATCAGTGACTGAAAGCTCATTTTCCCTCGACAACATTTCTACAATGACAAATCGAATGGGATGGGCAATGGCTTTCAGCTTTTCGGTAGCCTGTTCCAAAAACTCAATATCGAAATGACTTTTCATGGTACAAAGTTGATCAATAATATTGTAATATGTACATATTTAACTTTATATATTTGATTTGGTTCATACTTTTTCATATATTTACTTAATACAAACAAAATCCAGGCAGGAGGAATGAAAAATGAAATCGTTCATCGGGTTTATACCTTCTTAAAAGATTATCCTCCCTTCTCTTTTTTATCCAGAGCAGAACTATTGCTGCTGAGTGAAAAGGTTTGGGTAAAATACCTACCAAAGTCGACAGTCCTTTTCCAGATTGGGGAAGCCACTGGTGAGTACTTTTACATTGTGCATAAAGGGGCCCTCCATTTATACAGGGCCGATGAAAGTCTGGCCGACAGCTGTGATGAGGGAGATGTAGTGGGTATAAGACCTTTTTTAGCCAAATCAGCCTATTTACTTAAGGCCATGGCAACAGAGGAAACCATTGTTTATGGCATTCCTGCTCATTTGTTTTTACTCCACATGGAAAAAAACGTCAGGGTGGCTAAATACATGGCCTCCCATTTTGCATCCGGTGTTCAGAACTATGCCCCTTCATCTGATTCCAACCAAGCCCATTTTACGGAGATATTTACCATCCACCACCATACAGCGGTTGTTCACTGCCAAGCCAATACCACCATTAGAGAGGCGGCAATAGAAATGACCCGCAAAGCAGTGGGGTCCATCCTGATTTGTGATGACCAGATGTTTCCAATGGGCATTGTCACAGATAAGGACCTCAGAAGTCGGGTAGTAGCCGGTACCGTGGGCGCAAACGAAGCTGTGCCACAAATCATGTCGTCTCCTGTACACTGCGTACCTCCCGGCATGTCAGCAGCTTCCTTACAGATGGAGATGGTCAAAAAAAACATCAACCACCTTGTTGTTACTGAAGGCGGGGTGCAACTGGCCCCGGTTTTGGGCATTATATCTGAACACGACCTGCTGGTCCAGCAAGGGAATAACCCCACCGTTTTGATCCGGAAAATCAGATCTGCCAGCTCAGTAACCCAACTTCGGCTGCTGAGAGATCGTATGGAAACCTTGACCCAACGGTATCTCGAACAAGATGTATCTATTGCCTTTATTACAGAGGTCATTTCACGGCTCAATGATGAAATCATTCAACGCTGCATCTTACTTGCTCTTTTAGAAGCCGAAGACTTATCCGCCATCTCATTTTGCTGGCTGAGCCTGGGCAGTGAGGGAAGAGAAGAACAGCTGCTCCGAACAGACCAGGACAATGCCCTTGTTTTTACCTCCGCTTTACCCTTGGATGCAGCCAAAAAATTATTGTTGCCCTTTGCACAAAAAGTAAATGAATTTTTAGCCCATGTAGGATTTGAATATTGTCCTGCCAATATGATGGCGGGCAATGCCATGTGGTGTCTTTCTTTAGAGGAATGGAAGGCCGTATTTTCTAAATGGATTCATCAACCCGGAGAAAAGGAGATCATGATGAGCACCATCTTTTTTGATTATCGCCCTGTGTATGGCAACAAAGAACTGGCAGCAGAACTGACAGATCACATCTTCCATTTATTAGACAGACAGGATTTATTTTTACATCTATTGGCCAAGAATGCACTTGAGAACCCTCCTCCTTTGAGTTTTTTCAGAAACTTTGTGGTTGAAAAAAACGGAGAACATAAAAATGATTTTGACCTCAAGCTGAGAGCTATGATGCCCTTAGCAGATGCGGCTCGTCTGTTGATTTTGTCAAAACGATTGGGAGGCGAAAACAATACGGTCAAACGATATCTTAAGATGGCTGAAACCGAGCCTGAAAATGCTTCCCTCTATCAAATGGCGGCCGACGCATATGAAGTATTGCTGCGCATCAGGGCCAGCTCAGGGCTCAAACACAAAGACAGCGGTAGATACGTCCAACCAGAGGCACTAGATAAAATGGTTAAGTTGCATTTGCGCAATTCTTTTATTCCCATTGATGAATTACATCAATTAATCATGGTTAGATTTCAATTGGGCGGCAGAATATGAACTGGAAAAATTTTGTATCGTTTTGGCGAAAGACAAATAATACACACCCTGTGCCAGAATACTATCGTCATTATCAAAAAAATTACAGCAAACCTAATTGGAGCGGACATATCATCGACCAAAAATTCCTGGTCCTCGATACAGAAAGTGGCGGCCTAGATCCCAAAAAATCTAGTTTACTCTCCATTGGAGCCGTAACAGTGATTCAAATGGGTTTTCATACTGACGAGGCAATCGTTCTTCACCTTCCCAACAACGCCCCTCAAAATCAGGAAGAGGTTGCCATTCACGGTCTGGTACAAAACGGTAGTAAGACAATCTCAATATCCACCGCATTGGAACTACTACTGCCACATCTGTACGATTCCATTCTTGTGGGCCACAATATACTGTTTGATGTTGCTCTCATCAACAGATACCTAAAACTGGAAGGTGCAGGTCCTCTGTTAAATCCCTGCCTGAATACAGCCCTTCTGGCCAGAAGGTTCGACAATCCGGTAGATCCCGGTTCATTACATTCTCGTGATTACACCTTAGATGCGTTGTGCCAACGTTTTGGTATAGAAACCTTTGGCAGACATACAGCCGAAGGAGATGCCTATATTACAGCACTGATTTTTATAATGCTCACCCAGCGCCTGATCGAAAAAGGGATCACAACAACCGGGCAGCTGAGATAAATTGAGTTTAATACAAATTGAAACCCAACAACACAACATGTGCCTGGCCTGTCCTGTGATCGCCGTTGTCCAGATTAGATCTTCCATAAAAATATCGGTACTGGAGGTCGATGCCGTATTTGCCTTTCGTCCAAAGTTCAAATCCCGTACCCACTGAAAAAGAGGGCAGTCCGGTATTGGCTTTAATTTGGGATAATTTATCTACGGTATAAAAAGCACCCGCATCAAAGGTAAGTCCGGTAGCTCCCAATACCCACCACCTTGGACTTATCCAATGACTGGCTCCTATTTGAAATGCCTCAAAAATGCGGTCTGTGGCTTTTAAATTGTAGACTGCTCCAGGCATTAAAAAATGAATCGATGTTTTATTGCTCATCCAGTAGCCCACCTTAATATTAGGTAATGACAAAACCGCCTCACTTTTGGATTCAGTGCTGGTTTTTAGGTGAATATTTCCGCCCCCAAAAGCAAGTCCAAAATGCCATCCTTTGTGAAAACTGGTGTCTCCCAAAATTCCTGCTTTAACAGAAAATGTACACTGCATCAACAGTGCCACCAGGAAACAATTCAAATATTTGCCCATGTCAACCCATTTTTTTTTGCAAGGTAGCAGTTGTCTTTTCAATTGCAACTGATGGTAAAAGCCCATTCACTGTTTTTGGTCAGCAGCGGGTTCACATTCTGTTGATGGTAAACGTTTTAGATAAAAAACAATCGATGACCTTATCATTTTCTTTTCGCAGCTTGCTTTTCTGCTTATTTACTTTATCATTTTTGGCCACTAATAGTCCTGTAAGTGCCCAAATGCTGAGGATTCCGGATGGCGTCAACATACATAAATCTGCATCTCAAAAAATAGGGGTGACGGATGTAGAAGTGACATGGAATGCTCCTTCTGTTAGAGGAAGGGAAGGTAAAATCTGGGGTACCGATGTAGCATATTTCGGTTTTAAAGAATTGGGCTTTGGGTCGTATGTACCTTCTCCATGGAGGGCAGGCTCCAATGAATGTACCACCATTTCTTTCAGTACAGATGTTAGCATCAACGGCAAATCACTGGCAGCTGGCAAATATGCCTTGTTTATGGCCCTGGACCCAGACAGCTCTACCCTTATTTTTAATAAAAACGTAAGCGAATGGGGCAGCTATTTTTATGACAAAGACCAGGATGTGCTCAGGGTAGTAACCCGTCAAAGAAAAAACCAGCCTATGCAGGAAATATTAAAATATGATTTCATCCAAAGAACCGACAATGAACTGGAATTGTATCTGGCGTGGGAAAACTGGCAAATACCCATGAGCATAGGGGTAGATCTTAAAAAAACCACTCTTGCCTCCATTCAATCACAAATGAGCGGAGCAATGGGATTTGATGTTGCCAGTCTTGAGGCCGCTGCCAGGTGGTGCTTGACACAAGAGGTCAATTATCATCAAGCCCTTGTATGGATTGAAACGGCTACCAGTCCTGCCCTCGGTGGTATTGAACGATTTGAGGCTATTGCCATAAGAGCCGGATTACTCGAAAAACTGGGCAGAGCAGCAGAAGCGGATCAAGTAATAAATGCTTCTATTCAAAAAGCCAAATCCTTTGAACTGCACAACTACGGCAGACAATTGCTGGCTCAAAATAAAATAGATAAGGCCTATGAGGTATTTGAATTCAATTTTAAAAAATTCGAAGGTCAATGGCCAACTCACGTAGGTATGATGAGGGCCCTTTCTGCCAAAGGTAAATTACAAGAAGCTCTGGAACATGCCAAACTAGCACTTGAACAAGCCCCCAATGATCTAAACAAAAAAGTGATCAACGAAGCCATTATGAAACTGGAGAAAAACCAGGCT
>JAGNSQ010000208.1 GCA_017987975.1 Saprospiraceae bacterium | reverse complement strand
TGTCCATAACCTTGCACCAGCCACACCAGTCTGTATATACGTCCACAAAATACATCTTTTTTTCTGTATTGGGAATGGTGGCCGCCGTTTTCATATCGATCCAGTTGAGCTCTCCATCCTTACCACCTGGGTAGTCGTTTTTTTTGTTTTCTCCGCATGAAACAAAAAGGAGAAAAACAAAAAACAAGAGTAATTGAGTTGACTTCATGGTCTGCATTTGGCGCAAAGATAAATGGCGGTTTAAAATAATTACGAGCTTAATGGGTCATGTTAGCGAAACATTAACATTGACTAAGCCGGTGTGAGGCTCAGTTGTACTTGTTTCTCCAATTGATTGACCGTGTCTTTGAAGAGACTGTCTGTGTCCATCAGATCCTGGACAGCACGAATGGAGTATAAAACGGTGCTGTGGTCTTTGCCTCCAAAGTTGCTGCCTATGGTCTTAAGTGAAACCGAGGTGTAGTTTTTGGCCAGGTACATGGACAATTGGCGGGCCAACACTATACTGCGTTTGCGCGTGGTACCCTGTAGTTTTTCTACCGGTACCTTAAAGTGATCGGCTACCAGTTTTTTGATGTTGTCGATCGAAATTTCTTTGTGTTCCTGGCTGACAAACTGACCTACCACCTCGCGGGCCAAATCGAGGTCGATTCTTTTTTTGTTGAGCGATGCCCTTGCCACCAATGAGATCAAAACTCCCTCCAATTCACGGATGATGCTCTTGATGTGGTGACAGATGTATTCAACCGTTTCCTGGCTGAGGGTGATACCTTCCAGCTCCATCTTGGCCTTCAAAATGTCGATCCTCGTTTTGTATTCCGGCGCCCCCAGATCGGCAGTAAGTCCCCATTTGAAGCGGGAAATCAGTCTCTTTTCTACATCCTGCAGGTCCTTGGGAGCCCTGTCTGATGTAAGGATGATTTGTTTGCCGTTTTGATGCAATTGGTTGAAAATATTGAAAAATATTTCCTGTGTCTTGGGCCTGTTGGCCAAAAACTGGATATCGTCAACAATAAGCACGTCTATCATGTGATAGTGGTTCATAAAATCGTTGATCGAATTATTTTTAATGGCCTGGATGACCTGATTGGTAAACCTTTCTGTGGTAATGTAGAGGACCTGCTTGTTGTTGAATTTTTTGGTTATGGCATTACCAATGGCCTGCGATAGGTGGGTCTTGCCCAGTCCGGTGTCACCAAAAATGACCAGTGGGTTGAATGAGGTAGTACCAGGCCTTCCGGCAATCTCAAGGCCTGCTGCCCTGGCCAGCTTGTTGCATTCACCTTCTACAAAATTATCAAAGGTATAACGCTCATTGAGCTGGGGATCAAACTTGGTTTTTTTAATGCCGGGTATGACAAAGGGATTGGTAATTTCTTCGCTGTTTACTTCTTCTGATTCCGGTACAGGTGCGGTCATGGCTTTACCCGTAGCTTTGTGGTTTTCCATCAGGATCTGGTACTCCAATCTGGCACCCTCACCCATTTCTTTTCTGAGGGCAAGGCTGAGCACTTCAACAAAGTTTTCTTCCAGCCATTCGTAGAAAAATTTATTGGGCACCTGAATGGTGAGTACACCTGCCTGTACCTTGATGGGTTTGATGGGCTCAAACCAGGTGCGGTAACTCTGAGGATTCACATTCTTGCGAACGATGTCTAAACAGTTGTTCCAAATTATGTTGTGGTCATTTACCATACATCAGTCGATATGTTCATGGTACCTCCATTCTTTCCCCGAAGAGAATAAATGTTGGCCCGTGGGGTCATTAATGAATTAGTCAGTTTCTCGAAAATACTTCTCTCTTTTTTCGTTTCGGTCAATTTTCCTCTTGCTGCTTTTCAAAAGGGCCACAAAAAAAGGGTTTTTCGTTGGCATTTGCAAAGCTAAGCTACAAAAAAATCAAGCTAAATTTCGACACAATTTTTGGTAATACGTAGCCTTGTCTCACATATTAAAAAACCACAAGTCTTAATATGCATTTTTCAATGCTTTATGCATTTTGGGGTATAAACAATCTAACCCACGGTTAAATTTTTACAGCTCACACACCTGCCTTTTTTATTTCGCTCAAAGTATAAATCCAACCTTCCTAGTTGTATTCCGGCCCACCCGGCCTGGTTGATCACCACTACTTTACCGTCGCTGCCCTTCACCAAAGTGGGTTCTTTTAAAAAGGTGTGTGTATGACCTCCAAGGATGAGGTCGATGCCTTTGGTCTGCGCTGCCAGCACCATATCTGATACTTTGCTGTTTTCGTACTTGTAACCCAGGTGCGATAAACAGATGACGTAGTCGCAACCTTCATCGTTTTTCAAAATACCGGCTATTTTGTTGGCGTGGACAATTGGATCCAGGTACCTGGTTTCTCCGTACAAGGCCTGGGGTACCAAGCCATCCAACTCTATGCCCAGGCCAAAAACACCTATTTTTATATCGCTTTTTTTGTAAACGATATAATCTTTGGCCTTGCCTTGCAAGGGGGTGTTGGTCAACTGATAATTGGCACACAGCAAATCAAAACCACCGGTAGGCCAATGTTTGGCAAAACCTTCTATGCCGCCGTCAAAGTCGTGGTTGCCCATGGTGGCTGCGTCGTACTGCATTTCTTTCATCAGCTTCATTTCCAATTCACCTCCGTAGAAGTTGAAATAAGGTGTGCCTTGAAAGATATCACCGGAATCAAATAACAGCACATGCTCCTGTTCGCTCCTCACCTGTTTGATCAGGGCTGCCCTTCTGGCCGCTCCACCCAGTCCGGCATTGCGCGAACCGTCCATTGGAAAAGGCTCTATCCTGCTGTGAAGATCGTTGGTATGAAGAATGGTGATACGGGTGATGTCGGCCCCTGCTATCCACTCTTGCCAGGGATACTGCTGCACACCCAGCAACATACCTCCCATGCCGAGCTGTTTGATGAATTGTCTCCTGCCTGTCATGGTTGTGTTTGTTTTATGCGTACCTGCCCATTGGGTGTTAAAACTTTTTTTCTTTTCACATCATTGATTAGAAGGTCCCTGATCAGCAAACCTGAGTTGACCCTGGGCAGGGGCTTTAAAAAATCAAAGTCGTCACCTCCATTGGCCACATAGTCGGGCAGCCCGATGCGATAACTACCTTCCGGCTTCCAGGGTGCCCCTTGAATCAGGATGTTAATGGCTGTGCTGTCGCGAATTTCAAATTGCAAGCCCTCAGAAACTGGCCAACCGCCATAAGCCGCTATTCGGTCCAGCAGTTGTTTTACCTGCACCCCATTGAGGTCCATCACCACCAGCTGGTTTTCAAAAGGCATGATTTCATACATCTTTCCCAAGGTGAGGTCGCCGGCAGCTACTGCATTGATGCGAATGCCTCCGTAATTGGCTATAGTAAAATCAAGTTTTTCGCGGGCCTGGCGTTCGTAACTTTCTGCCATGGCATCGGCCATCCAGTTAGTTAGAGTAGAACCGGGTTTAGCCTTGATCATCTCTTCCGCATTTTGGCCAATCACTGCATTCATCTGCTCATCGAGCTTCATTTTATACGGACCAATCATGGCCAGTGTGGTGCTATCTTCTTTTTTTAGTTTTTCATCAACCCGGTAAACACTTGCATCGTAGTAGGCAAAATAAGTTTGTTTGCGCTGACAGCTCTGACCAATTAGTAAGGAAGCTAAGATGAATATCCAATAATGCCTGTTCATGACAGTAGGAGGTCTGCTTCGTTTTTAATGGCTGTTTTGGCTTGTTCCAACGGATCCAGTTGCAGGTCGGTTTTCACCCGGCCCAGCATTTCGAGGAGTCTCACGGCGGGATCACCGGCTTGGAGTTGGGCTGCCGTTTCAGATATGATGCCCATCACCTGGTCTTTCGACAAAACAATGATTTTCCAAAGATTGGCGGAAACGTACAACTGTTGGGTATAGTTGTGGGTAAACTCCTGGTTAACTGCCACCAGCATCGCCTGCTGCATATCACTTACCGTCATTTCTCCTGTGTTCAGCCGCAGAAAAAGGTGCTGCGGATCGATGCGCTCACACAACAAGATTAGCCTTTCGTAGGCCTGCATTTTTACAGCATCCGTTTTTTCTCTTCTTTTGCTGCCAAACCGAAGTTGTTCGGTATACATTTGTTGCCTAA
>JAGNSQ010000207.1 GCA_017987975.1 Saprospiraceae bacterium | reverse complement strand
CATGGCGCGCAAATTCGCAGATCCATCCATCGTCGGTGCTGAAGTTGACAGAACCATTCATGGCGGCGGTCATACCACTGGTACCACTGGCTTCGCGCGGCACCCGGGGATTGTTGAGCCAGGCATCAGAAGCTTGTTTGAGTCGCTTGCTCAGCGCCAGTTCATAGCCGGTACATACGGCCATGTTTTTGTATTTTTTGCTCAGGTGCACCAAAGAATTGAACTCACCAATGGCCGAATAATCCAGCGGATAAGGTTTGCCGGCCCAGATGATCTGTACGGGATACTGGCTGTCTGCCAGTAGCTGGGTAAATGTTTCTATTTCGCGGGTGATGAGATTGGCCCTCTTGTAACCGGCAAAACGCCTGGCCCACACAATGGTAAATACATCGGGATCAAAAAGTTTGCCCGTTTGGTCTGCTACGATGTCAAAGGCCCTTTTTTTCAGCCACCTCTTTCTGTCGATAAACTCTTCATCGTTGCCATCTTCCATTGCTTTGTAGAGCTGTTTATCGGCCCAGTACTTCCAGTTTTGGCTGTTGGTGATGGAAGTAATCTCGCATATATTGTTGTACCTGCTCCACATTTCCCGGCTCACTACCCCATGCAGGCGAGAAACACCATTGGCATACCTGGCCGAGCGAAGGGCTATCAAAGAGTGGTTACACTGATCGTTGTCGATGCCCATCACCATTTTCACCTGTTCGATGGGGATGTCGAGAAAATAACCCATCTTATCGCACAGATAGAGGTCGTGGATTTCATTGCCGGCTTCTTCCGGAGTATGGGTGGTAAATACAAGGCGTTTCCTTACCTCCGCAAGTGAGCCATATTTTTTAAATAAATAAAAGATCGAAGGGGCCGCATGGGCTTCATTGAGGTGGTAAACCTCGGGCTCAAAGCCCAGCATATCGATAAGTTTGGCACCGCCAATGCCCAATAAAATGTACTGCGCTATCTTGGTTGCGGTGTTGGAGTCGTAGAGTCTGTGGGTAATGGTCTGTGCCAGGTAGTCGTTTTCCGGTAGATCTGTTGATAACAAAAACACAGGAGCAGATTGAAATACATCGGGAGGCAGATAATAAGCCGCCACCCATACCGGTGCATTGTGGATGTTGATCTGAAATCGGATGCCGGTATCTTCCAGAAAGTTGTAAGATTTTTCGTTCCACTGTACCTGGAGAGTTTGGTCCTGGTTGCGCGCCTGATCGTAGTAGCCGTACTTCCACAAAATGCCAACCCCAATGATGTTCTGACCCAGCTCATAGGCTCCCCTCATGTGAGATCCTGCCAGAAAGCCCAGACCACCGCTATAAATCTTTAATGCCTGGTCGATGGCAAACTCCATTGAAAAATAAGCTACCCTTGTATTGTACTTTTTGTTGATACTATATGGCAGCTTGTATTGAGAAAATGTGTCCATGCTCTTGTTTATAAAGGGGGCAAAGATACAATTTGAGGTCAGCACACAAAAAATCTGCCCAAAGATTTGGCCAAACCGGGCAAAAAGGGGGCGTGAATTTGGAAAAATGACAGAGAACCCTGTATTTCAACTTGTATTTTACCCCAAACCTGTGATATTTTACTTTTATAAAACCCCCTGGTCTGCAAAGCTGTAGTAGTTTTTTCCGGCAATGATCACATGGTCAAGCAGGATAAAATCAAAAACACGACAAGCCTCTTTGACCTTTCGGGTAAAATCAATGTCTGCCTGGCTCGGTACCGCCCTGCCCGAGGGATGGTTGTGGGCCAGGATGATGCATTGTGCGCCCACTTCTATGGATTTGCGCATGATGATTCTGGCATCTGTAGAAACCGAAGCCATGCCCCCTTTAAACTGTTGAACGGCCTGAATGAGCCGATTGCCCTTATTGAGGTAGAGCACCCAAAACTCCTCGTGTGGCAAATCGCAAAGTCGACTACCCAAAAAACGAAAAGTCTCTGAGGAACTTGTAAAAATGGTGACAGGATCGGGGAGGACCGCACTACGGCGGCGCCCCAGCTCGATGGCAGCGGAGAGAATCATCGCCTTGGCCGGACCCATACCTTTTACCTTACAAAAATCAGCCAGTGGCTTTTTGCCTAACAGGTCGAGGTTGTTATCAGCCAGGGCTAATAGGTCGCGAGCCAGATCGAGGGCGCTACGGTCTTTGGTGCCCGTAGCCAGCAGGATGGCTATGATTTCAGAATCGGAAAGAGCGTCTAAGCCCTTGTGTAGGGCCTTTTCGCGGGGCCTGTCTTGTTCGTGCCAATTTTTGATGGCAGAGGTGTTCGGTACATTTTGCATGGTTGGAAATTTTTCATATATGTAAAGGGTTAATTCATAGCTTAGATTGAGAAATAGCGGGGTCAATACAATAAAAACACAAAAAGCCCCTCAGGTGTTGAGGAGCTTTTCGTTTTATTTTGATACAAAGTAGGTTTATTCGCCGTCGGCCTCTTCAGCTACAGCTTCTTCTCTTGCAGGGATAACTACCTGACCTTTGTAGTACAATGCACCTTCGTGGACATAAGCCCTGTGGTACAAGTGTGCTTCTCCGGTTGTTTTGCAAGTTGCAATTTGTGGAGTTCCAATCTTGTAGTGCGTCCTTCTTTTCCTTCTCCTCTGTGCAGATACCCTGCTCTTGGGATGTGCCATGTCTTTATTGTTTTACTGGTTCAATAATTATTCAAAATGTATGTCTTTTAAAGAAGACCAGGGACTGTTGTCATCACTGTCATCGTCACTGTCTTTTAGTCTTTGGATCACTTCCGGATCACAGTCGGCCACATCATCATGTGTCTTAACCATGGGCAGTGAAATGCAAATCCACTCATAAATGGGTTGGGCAAAATTGACCTGACTGGTGTCCTCATCGATGAACATTACTTCATCTTCAGAGTCATCGCCTGTGCCGTACTTGATGTGTAGCACAAACTCAGTATCGATCGGAAGCATAAACTCCCCCAGACAACGATCACACGTCACTTCTGCTTCGCCTTCCAAAATAAAACTGGCCACAGCCATGTCTGGCCGCTTGTCTATATCCAGGGTTACTTCAAAAGACCCCTTTTTTACCAGCGCAGATTCAAAACATTCAAAAAATGTATCATCTACCTGGAAATGAAAAGTGTGCATTCCATTCTTCAATCCCTGATAGGGAACGGAAAAATGATCCAAAACCTTCATTTAAAAGAACTTTTTCAAAATGGAGTGCAAAAATAGGGAAAATATTGATTCTTACCAAATGTCTGCATTTTTTTACACAAGTATTTTCTGCTAAGCTATTAACTATCATCGGTTTAAATCATTTTTTGTCCATTGTATTATCTTTTCAATTCAGCAATTCAACAAACATTATTTGGCAAAAGCCTGAGTTTTCTTGGAAAATAGTAAAAAAATAGGGCAAAAAAGGCAATTTACTTATATAATATTTTTTCATATACGTGGCTCACTTTCAAAATATTGGTAGCCTCAACTTGTCAGTTTACAAAAAAGAGCTATCTTTGCAGTCCTTTTTAAACATTCATAAGAATAAAGTGTCATGGTAAGCATCTCCATACCTACGAAAACAAGAGCCGATGTAGGCACCAAGCAGGCAAAATTAGACAGAAGAAGTGGTTTGATTCCTGCTGTTATTTATGGTCAAAAACACGATCCCATTCACATCAATGTGACCATGCAGGACGTTAAAAACCTCGTCTATACACCGGATTTCAAAATAGCTGAACTAAACGTTGATGGTACTACTCATAAGTGCATCATCAAAGCCACACAGTTTCATCCCGTATCCGATGCATTGGTACACATCGACTTTTTAAAACTTTCTGAAGGATTAAAAGTAAAGGTAGATGTACCTGTTAGATTTTATGGCACTTCACCAGGTGTTAAATTGGGTGGTAAACTCATCCAGTTGGTTCGTAAAGTAACCATCAAAACCACACCGGATATGTTGATCGACGAAGTAAAGGTTGACATCTCAGGCCTTGACCTGGGTGGAGTACTTAGGGTAAAAAGCATCGAACTTCCGGAAGGAGTTGAGATCATGGCCAACGCCAGCATTCCAATTGCCAACGTTGAGATCCCAAGAGCCCTCAAGTCTGCCGCAGCAGAAGAGAAAAAAGCAGCCGGAAAGAAATAATTTCCTGCCGCATCCC
>JAGNSQ010000076.1 GCA_017987975.1 Saprospiraceae bacterium | reverse complement strand
GTGGTGTTATATCCATTGCTGTGGTCAATATCACTGTCTTTGTCATTGGTGCCATAGCCATTAAGCGTGGCTATATATCCTTGCGGCAGATTAAAACGCAGGTAATATTTTTTCTTTTCAAGGTAGTCAATGTTGTAAACGCCTTCGTCGTCTGTTACGGCTTCACCGATTTTATCATCATTGTCGTCAAACGCTTCTACTTTAACCCCTGCTATGCCCGGCTCTTCATCATCCTGTTGTCCATCGCTGTCTTCATCAAACCATACAAGGTTTCCTACCTGGCCCATTGGGTAGTACCCTGCACCAAGGTTCAACAATTCGTCACCCTCATCAATAGTAAAAGCAGGTGTAGTCCCGTGACCATAACTGTGGTCAATGTCACTGTCTATTTCATCGTTGTTGCCAACGTTTGACTTTGCATTGACTAGGCCATATGGAGGCATTATGACTTTTATGTAGTAATTGCCGGGAGGTACACAGAATGAAAAATATCCGTCACTTGATGGAGAATTGGGCTTC
Source organism: Saprospiraceae bacterium (assembly GCA_017987975.1). GTDB lineage: Bacteria > Bacteroidota > Bacteroidia > Chitinophagales > Saprospiraceae > JADKBO01. The sequence continues at coordinate 15,117 of JAGNSQ010000076.1, read as the reverse complement.
TGACCTGTTTCTGTCACATCAAATAAAAGATATTGTCCGTTTTCCCATCTATAAATTTCCACCTGGATGCCATTGATTCCATTTTCATACAAATCTGCCAGATCGTTTTTGTTGTAATCGTACCATACCAGATCACCCACATACTGGCACTGGTAAAACCCTCCATATACATTCTCCAGGGTATTGATGTTTTGGGTCAAATCCAACAAGTCGGTAAAGCCTGGTTTTCTTATGCCTGTTACATCTGAGTCTGTATTGTCATCTCCTTCATTGGCTCTGGTAAATGCCCAATCTGCCGGCGTGGTAAAGGCAATATAAAATTTGCCTGGCTCGGCATAGGTAAAGCTATAAGCTCCCTCCTGATCTGTCTCAGTGGTGGCCAGATATTCCAGTTTTGAGGGGAAAATGTCTTTGTTATATCTATACAACATCACCTCGACTCCTTCGAGCAGATTTTCTCCTTCGTTGTACTGGCCATCATAGTTTTCATCTTCAAATGCCAGACCTGAAATAGCAGAGCCACATCCAGCATTAGGTCGGAAAGGACTACAGCTGTTGTTTGGATCTGTATTCATAGTCAAAACTTCTTCTCCATCTGAAAAGCCGTCACCATCAGAGTCTTCATTTTCTGGATCGGTTTCGTCTCCTGTATCTTTTATGCCGTCTTTGCCAAGAATTTCAAACAATCTTGTAAGACCATCTCCATCTGAATCACAATTATCAGCCAGCACACTTGGTATACATGGCACATCATCAGCCGGATCAAATAAATTATCTGTACTGCTTCGTTGAGGAGAATAGCCGTCCTGATCATTATCTGTACAGCCATGGCTGTCTGTTTTGTCTCCCAATGGGGTGCCACCACATTCATCAGCAATGTCTTTTATGCCGTCATTGTCATCATCATCATCACATTCATCGGCAATGCCATCGCCATCGCTGTCGGTTTCTCCGTCAACAATGCCATCGCAGTTATTATCTATGCCGTCACATATTTCTGCTGCTCCCGGGTTGATATCGGCGTTGTCGTCATCACAATCGTCAACAGACAGGTATCCGTCCTGGTCGTTGTCATTAAAGAAGAGGGTTTCTGCTTTTGTAAAGGCATTTTTAGCAATTTTTATCCCGTTTTTTCTTCCTGGTATGTCGTCTGCGGGTGGGTGAATTCCTCCCCAAATCCTGGATAGACTTGACTGGTCTGAAGCGTCTCTATACGAAGCCCATTGAAGTTTTATATCTGTTGAAGGACCATTTTCGAAAACCAGATATTCATTTTGTTGCGCCACAAACTCTCCCAGTCCTCCCGGAAAATAGGGACTTCCCGTTACTTTTTCCAAAAGCTCTGCTGCTGTCCTCGAAAAGGTTGAGTGACCTGAAATAAAACCGGCAAATGGGGGGGTGACAAATGTCGGTCTTTGATAAGGCCACCAATAGTCTGCCAAAACCCAGTCTACCCCTGCTACGTCCGTTTGTGGATCTGCAATAAACGTAGGGCCTCTCCATGCTTTTGCTTTGATTTTATAAAGGTTTTCGTTTTGCAAGCCCGCTAATGGATCTCCCGGATATATCAATTCCACAAAACCCGGGATCAAATACAATCCTTCTGTGTTATAAGAAGGTAGGTTGGGGTCGCTACATTGGCCTTTAGTCGCCATATAACGAATAGCTGAAACCGGCCTTACATAATCATACCATCCCTTAATGCCCCATGTTGAAATGGCCGCGTCATGCATGGCTCCTCCCAACATAAAATAGGTTTTTACATCCCACTCCAAATCGTCCACCAGGGGTCCCGTGCCCCGGTATTTTTTTTCAAAAAGCGGGTGATCTGTGACATAGTTCAAAATGGTAAACCAATGCCCTGGTGGCGTCTCTGAATCGGGTCCATCGGCCCAAAATTCAGCCAATACTCTGGAATAATCACCTCTTTTGACCATCTGGGTTGGATATGGCTGTCCGGTTACCGGATTGACAGCATATCCGTCTTCCTGATGACCTCCGTTCATGTAGTCATAAAAATCATCGTACTGCGATATATCCTCTGGCATGGCCGGACTGTTGCCCAGCGTTTTAGGTGAAATATCGATCATTACTCCATCATTGGGGTCCAGGTGCGAAGACCACTGCAACACCATTCCAAAGGTGTTTTTATAATAAAATGAGTTGGCCACAGAAAGTGAGTCCAGTAATGGTGGACTGCCCGGATCGTGGTAAACGTTCCAGTCGTGACCGTCTTTTTGATATACATGTTTAACACTATCTGCCAGTGCAAACGGCACTACATTTCCCCATTCTGCTCCTAAAAAAGGAGGCGTATTGGTAGGAATCTGGTTGCCACTCTGATCTACAAAAACATTGAGGGTAAGGGGCTGCCAGAGGTTGGGCTCCACCAAATTGGGATTGCCTCTGTTAAAAATAATCAATCCTCCGTTTTTGGGCTGGTAATATGCATTTTGATATAAAAACTGCTCCCTGCTGCCATCTTGTAAGCCATAAGCTATGATCCTGTCGGCTATGTAATTGCCCAGTGCTGCTGCAGATCCTGTAGAATAATTGGTAGATGTAAAACTTCTGTCATAACCAAGGTTGTCCATCAGGTTGTTGTATCGGGTTCTGGCTCCCGCCCCTTCTGGACTGAATTTGAATCGATGAAGTAAGAGGCGATACATGGCAAAAGAAATCGCTTCTTTGCGTTGTGCCTCAATATCCGGACCCGGTGTAAATCCATTGAACGGAATATTAAATCCATTGATGGTGTTGCCTAAAAAATACGGCTTGGCTTCACTATCAAAAACCGCCCAAGCATCATAACAGGCAGCCGACATATGAAAAAGATTGCGGGCGTGAACCGTTGGTCTTGCAAAATCTTTACGAATGGATTGTAATAACTCTTCGTTCCAAAGTCGAGCGACTGAGTGGGGTTGTGCTGTGGTCCCTGAAGTAAAAACAATGTAAGTTATAATCGTAAAAACGGAAAGACGAAAAAAGTTGGCTTTCATTTTATCCTGTTTTGTCGTGCAAATTAACAAAAAAAATTTGGCAAATCTTATGATTTACCTTATCGCTGTGGTTTGTTATGCCCCCGGAAGCGCATATTTACTGCTGGTTTACTTTTGTGTTACCAAAACCTTGCCATTAATCTTACGTTTAATTGTTCTATTTTTGTGTCTTTCCTCTTTGCACCCACCCGGGTCTAAAAGGAGATCCATTTTTACCAGTGATCACACGATGTCCGTAATCCGTAGTTTTTTGCACCATTTCGGCAGCTATGTGCTGTGGAAACGACAAATGTTTTCCCGACCGGAAAACCTTAGAATGTATTACAATGAGACCATCCGGCAGATGTACGACATCGGCATTGGATCCCTGCCCATCGTTTTTCTGATCTCCATTTTTATCGGTGCGGTAACCGCGGTTCAGTTTTATTACCAGATGGACGGCACCCTGATTCCCCCTTACTACATTGGTTACATCGTCAGAGACATGACCATTATTGAGTTGGCACCTACCATTACCTGCCTGGTTTTGGCCGGAAAGGTTGGCTCCAACATGGCTGCAGAGTTGGGGGGAATGCGACAAAAAGAACACATTGACGCCATGGAAATCATGGGGGTAAATACATCTTCCTACCTGGTTATGCCCAAGATTGTAGCTGCCATTCTGGTTATACCCATCCTGGTTTGTGTAGCAGCACTGGTGAGCATCATTGGTGCCTACCTTGCTGCCGTGCCTACCGGCTTGTTTTCTACGGCAGATTACATCAAGGGAATTCGTTCGTTTTTTGTGCCTTACAATGTATTTATGATGTTTGTCAAGGCCATCGTTTTTGCCTACATACTTACCGGCGTGTCTTGTTACCAGGGCTACTACGTGAAAGGAGGCAGCATCGAACTTGGAGAGGCCAGTACCCGGGCCGTGGTGTACAGTGACATCCTCATCCTGCTGGCAGATTATATCATCGCCGTAGTGCTTACCGCTTAAATCCTCAGATATGATCAGGTGCGAAAACATAAGAAAAACATTTGGAGAACAAGAGGTACTCAAAGGCATCACTTTTACCTTTGAGAAGGGAAAAACAAACCTCATCATTGGTAAGTCCGGCGCCGGTAAAACGGTCTTACTCAAGATCCTGGTGGGACTCATGCGACCGTCTGAAGGCAAGGTTTGGTATGACAACATCGACTTTTGTAACCTCAATAAGGCCCAGCTCCGGGAGCTGCGCATGAAGGTGGGCATGCTCTTTCAGGGCAATGCCTTGTTTGACTCCATGACCATCGAACAAAACATCCGTTTCCCGATGGACATGTTTACCCACATGACCCTCAAAGAAAAAACCGATCGCGTCAACTTTTGCCTCGAAAGAGTAAGCCTGGCCGGTGTCAACAAAAAATACCCATCTGAAATCAGTGGCGGTATGCAAAAAAGGGTAGGTATTGCCCGTGCCATCGTGCTCAATCCGCTCTACCTGTTTTGCGATGAACCCAACTCCGGCCTCGATCCGCAGACATCCATTACCATTGATGAGCTCATTGCCGACATCACCAAAGACAACAACATCACTACCATTATCAATACGCACGACATGAACTCGGTAATGGAAATTGGTGAAAACATCTGTCTCATTGACAAAGGCTACCTTTCATGGAGTGGCAGCAAAGACCAGGTTTTATCCAGCGAAGACGAACACCTGCACGACTTTATCTTTGCCTCGCCCTTCTTGCAGAAGCTGATCGATGGCTACAATGCACCCCATTGATTGTGAGGGAATAATATTCTTTTTTAGCCATTAACAACCCAATATTGTTGAATGTCCGTAAAGTCAGATTCCGACTCTAGCGAGACGCAATTTTATTCTGTGACTTGTCATTTTGAAATCAATTTTCTTTTATAAAATTTGGCGGCTAACCATGTGGTTTAAAATTATATTTGGTAGTAGGGCTTTTGAAAAACGATCCGTTATTATACCCGTATGAGCAATTGTTTATATTTAAGCGTTTGATTTTTGATTTGTTACATATTAAAATAAAAAGAAATTAAGCTTAAAAATATATGAAATTTTTAGTTGGAAATTTGTTTTGCTCAAAATTTGTCTTAATTTTGTTGTAACTCTTTAATAACCATAACATGCACAAACCCTACCTGTTGATCAGGATGTTGAGTCTTGTCTTGCCGTGTCTTTTGATCATGGCGGGCAGCATGTCGGTTAATGCCCAACGCAGTTCCGAAAAATACGCCACCATTATTACGGGTCAGGCCACTGTGGTCGACCAAATCGTAGACCCCAATCTGGTAGGCAATCCTTCTGTTATTTCTCAGGTTGGATCTGATTTTACCATTGTTATCAGCCCAACTACGAAAGAGATTTCTATTGGCCTGGGTAGTACTTCACACGGCTATCGCTCATTTACCATTGAGTACATCATTGCCAATCCGACACCAAAGTCCAACTACCGCGTCTACCACCTCAACTTTGTTACCTCTTCAGTAAAGGCCAATGACGACCTGGTTATCTGGGATGGCACCGGTGCTTTATCGATCAGCCCGCTTGACAACGATGAGTACACCGGTCCTGTAACCATTCAGCTCAACCAGAATGATGGCAATGCTTCGGTGCTCAACAATGTAATCAATTATACCAATACCAACTTCTCCGGCTCGTCCTACATCCAGTACACGGTCACTGACAGTCTTGGCACCGCAGACCAGGCCATCATCAAGATTGAAGAAGCGGCCGAACAACCTTCAGAGGACCAAACTTTTGATTTTGTTGTCAACTACCAGGAGACCAAAAACATCACCGTACCGGAAGGATTTACACTCGATCAGTTTGCTTTCAACGGCGAAGTAGAAAGCATTGACGCTACCCACTTTGTGTACACCCCTGAAGAATATTTTATTGGTCAGGATAGTTTCTCCTTTGTTCATGCCAATGGTACCGTGTTGGATTACCACGCACGTGTGATCGATGCAGAAAGAGATCCGGGCTTTGTGCGCAACGATGTGGTATATACCCCAAAAAACACCCCAATTACTTTTGATGTTTTTGCCAACGACCTGGTAAAATCATTCCCTATCGTAGAGTTTTCTCCCCAGCTGGTACACGATACCCTGGGTGTATTTACCTATACCCCGGCTACCAACTTCAGCGGTACCAAAAGTTTTACCTACAAGGTGGATTCTGGTGTCAGTGTTGAAACCGGCAAGATCACCCTCGTAGTGGGCAACCACAACCCTCAGGCCGACATCATCTACCAATACGAAATACCGGGCAACAAAACATTTGTCATAGAGTACGATGTACCCATCGATGGCTATTCGTTTACCATCGACCCCAATAAAGGACCAACACAAGGTGTGGCCTATGCCTTCCAGGATTCTACTTCGGGTCTGAGCTGCGGCACAGCTTATGGCAAGGCGCTGATCGCCTATACACCAGACCCCAACTTTGTCGGTGGAGACACCATGGAAATAAAATACTGCGTGGCCAACAACCCGGTTTGTGTTACCTATAAGTTGTACTTTAACGTAATCGCCCCAACAAACGCCACCTGCCCTTGTATCGACGACTGTGTATGGAGCGGCGACCTCAATGGCGACGGCAGGGTTTCTGCCCACGATCTGCTTACCCTGGGCCGATTCCTTGGCTATGAGGGTCCTGCCAGAGATACCAGCAATACCTATACCTGGGGCGCCAATGAAGCGGCAGACTGGGGCGTAAAACTACCCAACGGCAAAGACCTCAAACACGCCGATGCCAATGGAGATGGTCGACTCACCGCAGACGACATGCAGGGCATCCTCGACAACTTCAACAAAATAAGCAGCCTGGTACCCAACGAAAATCTGGGCTACAAGGACTTTCCTTTTACCCTGTCTTCCAACTACAGCGAAGTGGAACCGGGCGATACCCTGGTTATTAACTTCCACCTGGGCAGCGCTACCCTGCCAGCCAACGACATCCACGGCATTTCTTTTGCCCTAAATATCGATGGCGACTTTGTAGACAGCTCCAGCCTCAGGGTTAAGTTTTTTGACAACACCTGGATGGCAGACCACTCACCCACCCTGCAAATGCACAAGCAGGTTTCTGACGGCAATGTACGCCTCGCCTTTACCCGCTCCAGCGGCCAAGGTGCCAGCGGCAATGGCATCATTGGTCAGGCAACCTGGATTGTAGGGGAAGAGGATGCAGAGGGCGTTAGAAATGGAGACCATTTCCTTCAAAGAAACATAAGTGTCGAAAATATTTTAATTGAAAATGTCAACGGGGACATTCATAATTTACGATCAAAATCATTAGATGTTAAACAGCTTTTAGAATCACAGCACATCTATAACAATAACGTCGCTCATATTGATGTTTATCCCAATCCAGTTAATAGTGATTTAAAGATTGACTCAAAAGAATCAATTACCTCAATTCAATTATTTGACTCTTTTGGATCTTTATTAAAAACATACGAAAGTCCCTCTAATAATACATCGCTTGATGTCAGTAATTTAATGCCGGGAGTCTATGTTTTATTAGTAGCGCAAACCACGGCTCATAAATATTTGCGTTTTGTTAAGCTTTGATTTTTTCTTCAATTTTTTCAAGTAACCACACCTTATTGACTACTGGGTCTGCTTTAGTTATTTCATCCTTTAATTTAAACAGCTTATTCTTTTCACGGTCATTTATTTTTACCAGTGTTCTTGTGAATTTTATTAAGTTGTAATATTGCGTTTTTCTGTTTTTTGCATATGTTTTTTCTCTGTCAAGGAATAGTTTAAAGCTGCTAAATAATGATTCTAAACTCTCGAACTCTCCTAATTCATAATATGAAAGTAAAAGTAGGTTTCTAGACAAAAGTGCTTGAAATACTTCTTTGTATTCTGTATAAGCTAATAATTGAATCACTTTTTTATAATTTCCATTGTGCCATTCTACCCTTGCCAAACTAAAATTTACATTACTTTCTCTTACATTTGGATCTAAAAACTGCGCATATTCATTAATAAAATTTTCTGCCCAAGCATATTCTCCTTGTCTCAACGCATAAAATGAAATATTCCTAAATGTTGTAGGAGAAATGTGTTCATCTCTAATTATTATATCTGACTTAAGACCAAGTTTATACCATTCAAACGCTTCTGTTTCAAATTCTGGTCGCACTCTATTCGCTAAAGTCACACAATACCCTATAACTAAATCCAATAAGTCTTTTGCCTCTTTTTTGTCAAAATGATGAATGTTTGTAATTAATAAATCTTTTAGTTTAAAATAATCTTCACTGTATTCTTCTTTACTCTTAATTACTGAAATTAGATAATAAATTGCGATTGGTGGATAATCTTTAAAAAACGGCGACTGTGCCAGCTTAAGGATGACGTCGATGCCAATGATTTTTTTATTGAGTTTAAATCTTTGGTTCCACGATAAGAGGGTGCAGTACGAGCGTAGCTTTTCGGCAATAAAAAATACGTCGAGGTTGTACGACATCTCCTCTACGTTGAGCACCTTGTCCATCTCCACCTTACGGCCAATGGTATTGTCGTGAAAGTTGATGTCCATGATGGCCCGCTCAATGTTGTACATATTGAGGTAGTGGTCGGCGTTTTTGTTTTGGTGTAGCTTTTTGTTGTACTCAATGTGGTGGATCAGCGAGCCAAAAAGATCGGATAGGTTTCGGTTGGTATAGGCCTTCATCAGCAGTCTCAGCTTTTCAGAGCCATCGTTGTCCAATTCTTTTTGGGTGATAAACTCTTCAAACAGGGCAAAGAGGTCGGATGATAGTTTTCGGAATTTAACATCGTTGTAGGGGGTGTCGACCCCATAAATTTTGGCCCAAACATCCTTACTTTCAATTTGGCCGGGGTCTTTGCCCGTTCTTTTGGCCTCGTTGAGCATGTCAAAAAAAATGACAAAGGCCTCGTTTTGGTTAAAATAAGGAGAAAGCAAAAACTTGCGGAAGCTGTTGAGCTCGTAAACCGTGAGCTTTTCTAAGGCCTTGGTGATTTTGCGATCTTTCATGCCATGAAATTACAAAAAAACCGGAAAGAAGGTATTTACTCCTTCTTTCCGGAACACAGAATTCCACAAAAATCATTCTTCAATGACCCGTACGGCCGCAGCGTTATAACTGATGTTTCCCGGATTGAGGGTAACGTTAAATCCGGATGAAGCATCCTGGGCAGATAGCGCCGTCTTGCCGGTGTACACTACCTGGTTGGCACCCGGGTTTTTGATCACCTTCATATTGGATCCGCTGATTTCTATTTCTGTTACCGCCGTCAGGGTTTGTTCTCCGAAGGTGCCGGGATCAAGAATGACCCTTACTCCATCTACTTCTTCTTCTCCTACAATTTCTCCGGCTGTGTAGGTCGCCGTACTTCTATTGGCAAAGGTCACTTGCAAGGTGAGGGCATCGGTACGAATTTCGCTATCAGGGTTGGTAAGTCCCGAAGAAAATCCTGCATTATCAGGTGAGCAGCTGGTAATGAGACCGGCCACGAGCAAAACAAATAAAAACAAAACATTTTTCATGTTATTAATTTTTAAAGGTGAATAAAAAATCAGATCTGATCAAATCTTATATGATATCTCAACGTTATAAATGGCATTCAACATTCCCCGATGCCTGTAAAATCAGGGTTTTTCACCTGCAATTCCTGGTTTTCCCTGGTTTTGGGCTGGCCGGAACCCCTGGACTTTGTAATGGTATTTACTAGTTTGTATCGTTTATTATCCCCGGCACTTCGTGTAGAAAAAATTGTTTTTTACTATCTTGCATTAAAAACCAATGGAAGATTTCGCAAAAATGCAAAACACCTTGTCTGAGATGGCGGCCACCCGCCTCTTGTCTGCCGCACGATGGGCCCGCATCTATGGTTTGATCATGTGTGTGTTTTCGGGCTTTGGCCTGGTGATGATGTTGGTCTCTCTTACAGCCCTTACTTCTTTTTCTTCTTTGATGGGCAGAGGGGAAATGGGCCTGGTTTATGGTATGTTTTTTATTTACCTGGTGGTCCTGGTTTTTATGCTCTACCTCAACTACCAGCTGGTAATTTTTGGCAGCGATATCAAAAACGGAGTGAGCTCCGCAGATGAACAATACCTGGAAAATGGCTTTGCCCGCCTGGCGCGTTATTTTAAAATAATAAGCATACTTATGATCGCCATGGTTGTAATGGTCCTTCTTTCCTTCCTTATGATGTTGACCCTTGGAGGAATGGGGGCACTGATGACTCCCGATGCACCCGCCTACCCTCAAAACGGATTTTGACCATGAGATATTTCTTTTTTACTCTTTGTTGTTGGGTGCTTTTTTCTTGCGGAGAAAAAGCGCCCAAGGGCTATCACCAGGGCTACTTCTACCTTACCGCTCCAAAATCTGACATTTTCGGAAAGTCATTCAAGCCCTATGATCGGGAAATCCAGTTCAACCAACAATACATCGTGGGCTTTAAGCGGGGCTTTGACCAAAAACAGGTGTTGCGGGAGGTGTATGAGGTGGCTACTCACAAGCTCTATCGTTTTCTCACCCACAAAGACACCTGGCTGCTGTATATAGAAGAGCATCCTGAAAAGCTCATTGAAATAAAAACAGCGGTTGCTGATGACTACTACGACTCTCGCATAAGTGCACGGGAAGATGGAGATAAAAACATCCGGGGCTTTGATACAAAAGAACTGCTTTTCCGCGATAAAGAGGGCCGACCCAAAAAAATGTATGTATGTCCGCTCATTCCTTTTTACCTGGGGCACATCCCTGCCATTGGCAAACACATCAAAGGTCTGCCCATCGAAATCAGGGAAGACAGCGGTTTGGACAATGATTTGATACGATATACCATGACCTACTTTGACCCCAAGGTGAATGAGCAGGCTTTTAGCACTAGCGGGGGCGGATACATCAAAGTAGACAAGGCCCGTTTTGAAGCAGCACTACAGGTTGTGATTGAAGAAAACTCCTCTTATACCGACATTGGGGAGGCAGAGTTGGAGGCGTGGAAAAGCAACTTTACCAGCTTGTTTATCTTTTAATCAAGCCATCCCTTTTACTTGCCTATCTTTGTATAAAAATTAGTATATATGTTGATTCTGCTTTTAAAGACTGTGCACATCATCGGCTTTGTGGCGTGGTTTGCCGCTATGTTTTACCTGGGTCGTCTTTTTGTTTATCACAAAGAAGCCCTCGAGGCCAATGATGATCGCACCGGCATCCTTACCGCCCAATACAATCTTATGGAGTGGCGGGTGTATAAAATTATTATGACACCAGCCATGATCCTCACCTGGATCTGTGGCACCTGGATGGTGGTTTCGTATGGCATGGAATGGTTTAAGCTCAATCCATGGATGCACATCAAGTTGTTGTTTCTTTTGATTCTTAGCGGCTATCATGGCTATAGCAAAGGCATCATCAAAAAGCTGGAAAACAATGCGGTGAAGTTTACATCAATGGGCTTCCGCTATTTCAACGAAGTGCCTACCCTCTTGTTGTTGGTCATTGTGGCCCTGGCTGTATTCCGCAACCAGACGAGTCCAGTGTATCTGACATTGGTAATGTGTGGCACCATTGCCCTTATTATCTTTTTTACTTTGTTGTACAAAAAAATCCGTAGCCAATCATGATAGCACCCAATCCACCTAAGCCGGGCATGAGCCTGAAAAAAAAGCTGGCCTACCTTTTTGGCGGCCTGTTGGTCTTTTTACTTTTAGCCGCCATCTTACTGCCCAAAGATATTTCCACCACGGTTAGCAGGGAGATCACGGCCGCACCCCAATATGTGTACAACCTGATCAACAACCAGCAAAACGTGATGAGCTGGAGCTCCTGGGCCATTGAAGACAAGGAGATGAAGCTGGTGTACGACAAGCCCAACTCGGGTGTAGGCAGCGGCTATTCATGGACCAGTCCGTCTTCGGGAGACGGTAGCATCTTATATACTGCATTGGTGCCCAATCAAAAGCTGGAGGCAGAGTTGACCATGGGGGGCGATAAAAACCATTATACCATTACCCTTGAAAAAGTCAATGACCAAAAAACCCGGGTGAGCTGGACCTTCAACTCGCACATGTCTTTTCCTGTCAACCTGATGGGGCCGGTGCTGAAGTATATTGTCAACAAACACAACCTGCAGAGCATAGAAAACATGGAACTTGAAATTGCCCGCCGCGTAAAAGGAAGGTACAATGGTTATGATGTAAAAGAAGGTACGCAAAACCCACGGCACTTTGTGGTCGCCCGCAATACGGTGGGCTTTGAGCAGTTGAGTCAGTACTACAGTCAAAACCTCGGCGCTATTTACCAGAAACTCCAGGAAGAAGCCCTTGCTTCGGTAGGCGCACCTTGTGCTTTGTTTTATGATTACGATGAAAAGAATGCGAAAACCGATATGGCGGTGGCGGTACCTGTTTTGGCTCCTGTATCTCTAAGCCAACTGACGTCTGTTTCCCTTCCGGTTCAAAATGCGGTATATGTTGATTATTATGGAGACCCGGCTCAAACCATCAATGCGCACTACGCCCTCGAAGATTATGTAAAAGACCGGGAATACGTCCTTTCCATGCCTGTCATTGAAGAATACGTCACCGACCCCCTGAAGGAAAAGGACCAAAAAAAGTGGTTGACAAAAATTTACTATTACACAGTAGAAAAAAAATAGAAAACGCAGCACTAACGTTTAGCTTTTATGCAGGACATCTATCAACAGCGCAACACCTGGAAGTTTATCCTCGCTTTTGTTGGCGTTATCATTTTGGTCATTACCCTGGTCTATTCCAACTACCTGGCCCAAAACCTGATGCAAAACGAGTTAAAGAATGCCGCGCTGTTTAAAGAGGCAATTGCCTTTTTGCAACAGGACGAAAACTTTAATACCGATGTAGGCATCCACGATTCCATTGTCAACAACTTTGCCCTTCCGGTAATCATTCGCGATGAAAACGACTCTTTGTCTGCCTTCAATTTTCCGGAAGCCCAAAACAATGATCCCGCCTTTCTTAAACAAAAGGTAAAAGAGTTTCTGGAGTCGGGTCAAAAGCCCCTGCCCGGGGTAGGTTATTCCAAAGAGTGGTATTTTTTCAATAGTAAGTTGCTCGACTACATTCGTTACTTTCCCCTGCTTCAGATCTTTTTGGTGGGCTTGTTTGTAGGCCTGGGTTACTTTTTGTTCAACAGTTCCAAAAAAGCAGAACAGAACCGGGTGTGGGCCGGAATGGCCAAAGAAACCGCCCACCAGCTGGGCACTCCCATCTCGGCCATCATGGGCTGGATTTCGCACCTCAAAGAACAGCACGGGAGCGATGAATCTGTGCAGGAAATTACACTGGAGCTGGAAAAAGATGTAGAACGCCTCAATCTGGTGGCCGATCGATTTTCAAAAATTGGATCTGCTCCTGAATTGCAAGGCAGAGACCTCACCCACATTGTGCGAAATGTAACCGAGTATATGAAACGCCGGGCTTCGAGACACACTGTATTTCAATTACCGGCAGAAGAATCCAATGTGTACTGGTCAGATATTAACACCCACCTCTTTGAATGGGTGGTCGAAAACCTGCTCCGCAATGCCCTCGACGCCATGGATGGCCGCGGCAGCATTACCATTCACTTTTACGAAGAAGAGGGCTACAACTGCATTGATATCTCCGATACCGGCAAGGGCATACCTGCGTCTAAATTTAAAACGGTATTCAACCCCGGATATTCTACCAAACAAAGGGGTTGGGGGCTTGGCCTGTCTTTGGCCAAACGCATCATTGAAGAATACCACAAGGGTAAAATTTTTGTAAAGTCGTCCAGGCTGGATGTGGGCACCACGTTTTGTATCAAGCTGCGCAAATCGGGGCGCCCTCAGGCAGATTAGTGGTGGTGACCACCCGGACCATGCACGTGGCCGTGGTCGAGTTCAGATTCGGTAGCGGGTCTTACACTTATTATCTCTCCGCTAAAATGTAATGATTTACCTGCCATCGGGTGGTTGAAGTCAACCAAAACCGTACTGAGTTTTACCTCGGCCAATATACCTCTGTAGCGGTGTCCGTCTTCGTCTGTCATGTGGATGGGCGCTCCGGCTACCAGGTAGTCGCGGTCTACATTGCCATTTTCATCGGCAAAATTTTCGATGGGTACTTCAACGATTGCCTCTGCATCGGTGGCTCCATAGGCTTCCTCAGGGCTTAACAAAAAACTATAGTTATCTCCTGCCAATTTACCATTGAGGTTGGCCTCAAAGCCTGAAATCATTTGGCCATTGCCAAAGATAAAGGTAAGTGGCTCTTGACCAAAGGTTTCTTCGATGAGCTCTCCTTCTGCAGATCCTTCCCTTAGGCTGTAGTGAAGGGAAACCACCGTGTTTTGTTGAATGTTCATTGGTATTATTTGTCGTAAAGGTAGTGTTTTTGGGGCTTTTGGGTCGTCATTGGCCAAGAATAATGTTCAATTCTGCCTCCATTTGTGAGGGTGATGCAAAGTGAATGGTTTGTAAACCAAGCTGTTGGGCCGCCTCAATGTTGCGGTGATTATCGTCAATAAATAGGGTGCTTGCCGGTTCGAGTCCATAACGATCGCAAATGGCATGATAGATGCGCACATCGGGTTTTTTCATGTTTTCCTTTCCGGATACCAGAATGCCATCAAACCAGTTTAGAAAATCAAACCGCTCTACTGCCTTGGGCCATGTTTCGGCCGACCAGTTGGTGAGGGCAAAAAGGCCGTGCTGTTTATTTTCTCTTAAACCCTGTAATACATCAACCGTTCCTTGAATGGGCCCTCCCAACATCTCTGTCCACCTGCCATAAAAGGCCAGGATTTCTGATTTATATTGGGGAAATTGATCCAAGAGCAGGTTTTCTGCTTCCCGGATGGGTCTGCCCCCATCTTGCTCCTCATTCCACTCAGAGGTACACACATGGGACAGAAAGTATTCCATTGCCTCTTGGCTCTGAAATATTTGTTGATACAGATACCTTGGATTCCAGTCAATCAATACCGCGCCAAGATCAAAAATGATGTTTTGTATTTTCGCCGTCATGGCCACAAAATTAATGTTTGTATCATTACCGTGGTTGCGCCAAATATTATTTGTTGTGTGCCCTTTTGGCTTAAAAAATCCCAATTTTATTTGGGC
>JAGNSQ010000206.1 GCA_017987975.1 Saprospiraceae bacterium | reverse complement strand
TCTCCCTCACAGATGGTTTGGCGAGGCAGCATGATAGAATCCGGGGCCAGGACGTTGAGCTCGAGGGTGACGAGTGAGTCGCAAAAGCCGATGCGGTATTCGTAACTGCCGGGTTCTGAAAGGTAGGTCTGATTAAAAAGTACACTATCCCCTCTACAGATGGTAAGATTTTCATTTCTTTTTTTCAGGGCTTGCACCGCGATGTTGACGGTATCGACGTCGAAGCAGCCATTGACATTGGTGAGGGCCACGAGGTTAACATCTGTATCCGAGATTACTATGGTTTGCAGGCAGGTATCACAGGAAACAGCAGGGCCGGGTAGCCACTGTACCTGATCAAAGCCAGCCAGATCGTAAATCAACAGCTGGTCTTCACAGATGAGGGTGTCGTTGCCCAAATGGGGGATGAGTGTAGAATCGATTTCAAAGCGTACCGAATCGGTATAGATTCTGCCGCATACATCGGTGGCGGTTAGCACGTGCAGGCCGGGTGTAGCGGAGGTATAACTGTCTTGTGTGCTGCCATCGCTCCATATATAAGATACAAAATTGGCAGGTGCCAGCAGGGTAAAGACTGAGGTGCGACACTTGGTGATATCGGGTCCCAGGTCGAGCGTGAGGGAAGCAAGGCTCAGGGCCAGACTATCTGTATTATTTAAATAATCACACTCCAATATCGCAGTGAGCCCCTTGATGCTTTGGGAGAAGGTAGTGGAGGGGTTGGGGATGTTGATGCGGAATCGCAGTCCTGTCCGATTGGGCTGGTCATTGGCGATGGCGAGGGTGATGGTATCTGCATTTACGATGTGGCCGCTGGCGTCTTTGGGCAGGTGGATCCACTGGTTGTGAAAGGGGGCTTCCTGGTCTTGCTCATAGACCCCGAGTACCAAACTGTCATTTTTGAGGGCATTGTCACTTTGGTTGCGCACCACCAGGGTGAGGTAGAGGGAGTCTGGTTCACATCGGTACGAAAGCGCATCCACACTGAGGTCTACCGCCGGCCATTTGACACAGCCATCCTGGGTGCGGTAGGTAGCCTGACACATAAAGGTATTGTACGGTTGGGGACAGGTGGTCTGGGCACAGCTATCGGTATCAAAAAAAGCAGCGTTGTTTTGGGGTTGGCGGGGTATGGTGAGGTCATCATTGACATTGGTGATGTGGTAGCCGGCCTGGTTCCATACGCTGCGGGCGGGAGCCCAGGGGAGGTTGGCGGATTCGAAGCAGAAGATATAAGTGGTGTCATTTGTTGTTGAGCCCCCTTCAACCAGAATCTCTGCCGCCCCATCATGATCGACATCGACTACAATTGGATGTTCTGTTCCTGTAATGCTTATAACCGGATATGTAAAAATCGTTTTGCCTGTAGGACCATCTAATATAGATAATTGGATTTCATCCCTGAAAATTATCTCTTGACGACCATCCTGGTTCAAGTCAAACATGGTCATACCTATTACACCAGAAATGTCAGTTGTCACTTTTGTAAAAGCTTTTGTTAAATTTTTAGTGCCATCATACTTATAGAAAACAATTTTATTCACGTAACTTATTCCTATTTCCGGCAAACAGTCTCCATCGATATCGCCTACAAAGGGTACACCACCTCCAGTACCCTCTGTAAAGGCATGTGCAATGATGGTTCCGGTCCTTGGATTCCAAACCCACAAACCGGTTTCAGCTGGGTTTATTCCATTTCGTAATACAATAACATCTAATTTGCCATCACCGTCGATGTCACCCATGGAGGTAGATCCATCTTCCACTCCCACTTCAGCCATGACAATGTTAACATTATTTCCTGAAGTGCCGTTCAGATTATTAAGCTGATAAGAAAAAACCTTATTTCCTGCAGCCAATTCAAGGCCCTCAAAATCCAAAAAATCCCCAACTATGGAATGGTTTCCAAAACATTGGTTAGCCATGTTAACTGAATTACATCCACCAACACCGCCATCAAAAATTAATATTCCATTTTTATTAAACAATTGTGTTCCAGAGTATATTTCCAACGTTCCATCATGATTAATATCAACTGAGTTAAAAAAGGAGGTAAAGTTCAAATTATTGTTATTATACTTTTCTTTTATTATCAATTCCAAATTTTCATTTACAATGAAAATTGTATCAATGTCGTGAAATAACAAATTGAATGTATGCTCATCCGTTGTAAAGATCAAAGGTGATCTGCAAAAGTTTCTCACGAATCTGTTGCCAAAGGATAATCGATTCAAAACTCTGCCATTTGCACCCGATAAAATAATTATATGACTAGTGTCCTTTATATTGGTGAAAGCTCCGCTTTTATTGCCAATAACTACAACTTCACTACCGGGTTCCATAGGTAACATATCGGCTGATAAAATTCGAGAAGAGAAAATACCTTCGTTAATCTTTCCCGACCTCCATTTCACCCTTGCTTCAAAAGGTGGAAAGCTATCAGGCAGGTACTGACAATCCGAATTGCATTGGCCATTATAACTTTCCTCAATACAACTGCAATCCTTATCAAATAAATCTACAAAGCCATCCAGGTCATTGTCGATGCCGTCGTCGCAGATTTCAGCGCCATTCGGGGTCAGAATCTGAACCCAATTGCAAATAGAATCTTTGCATTGTCCATTAGAAAAAAAAGAACACAGGAGATACGTACCGGGATTTAAAATCAGGCTGTCTATATTACCAAAAAAAAGTGTGTCTCCTGCAGCGTTGAGTAGGTAAGCAGAAACGAAATATGGATTACCATTATACTCCACAAAAAGTGTGCTATCCTTTACATAAAAAGAATGGGCGGCATCCACCGAACAAACCACTTTAAAAGACTGGAAGCTTGTATCAGCAGGGCACGTGTCCTGGTCGCTTTTGGCGATCAAAGTCAGTTGATAAAATCCAGGGGCCAGATTTGAAAACAAAGGAACTGTTCCTGTACCTAAGATATTTCCATTGAGCAGCCAAACAAAAGAGGCACCGTTTGTACTGGTATTGTTTATTGTAGGCAAAATGCCAAACTCAATTATGGTGTCAGTCAAAACAAAGTTTGCAACAACAGTCGAATTGCATGGAGGGGTACAAGCCGGAGAGGATAATAGGGAGGAGCGTTCATTCAGTAAAAAAGACCTCATTCTGTCCACTTGACCTTGGCTAAAGTGTTTTTGACACCTTAAATCGCTATAGTCCATAAAATTGGTCTTATCATCAGCCTGGTCACCCAGCCCTCCCAATGCCTGTGATCTGAACGGGTTATTGTTACTACTATCGGCTTCATCGGATGAGCATGAATTTACCATGCCTGATGAGCAAAGTCCCAAAACACTGCCTTGAGGAGGCGTATCACATACCCTATCCCCATCTACCAAACAATTGTCGTTTTTGCAACCCTTCTCAAAAGTGTGGTATAAGCCCAAATAATGTCCCAACTCATGGATGGCGGTTACCGTACGATCAGGATCGAGACCAAAAGACTCAGCCGCAAGATAAATGCCATCTTTTTTGAGTCCATGGGCATTGGGCAAAAAGGCAAAGCCACCCAGATTGCATGCACTAGCATTACACACGGTTTTTACCAATCGTATGTTCAGATATTTTCTGGTATCCCAAGTAGCTAATTTAACAATGGAATCCAAGCCATGATCAAGTGTCATGTCAGTATAAGTGGATACATGTCTTACTATGCCATTGGTTGCCTTACCACCTGGATCCTGCAGGGCCAGGCACAGTTGAATGTTTGCAGCGGCACCATTTTCACTTAAATAATGATTTTGATGTTGTAGTCCGTCATTGATCCATTTTATGGCATTTCTTACTTGATCATCTGAAATATTTTCACTGCCGGTGTTGTGGATGATGTGTACAACAACGGGGATGGTGAGGGTGGAGTCGGGAGGTGTAAGGTTAGGAATTCTATTTTTTGAATTCTTCGCGTGAAATAATTCCAACGTGCCAGCTAAATCTGTTCCGCAAACACTAGAAATGAAGATCACTTGGAAAAATAAAAGCCAGAGCCCCTTGGGTATATGACCACCAGGGTTGCTCCATTTAAAGTATCTTTTACAAAATCCACAATTCATTCAGGTACAATTGTTAATCAAATATATGAATTATTCATCATACCTGATATTGCATGTCAAATTCAACTGGCCATTGATCTTAAATGTAAATAAGATAATTGCCTTGACTTTTT
>JAGNSQ010000205.1 GCA_017987975.1 Saprospiraceae bacterium | reverse complement strand
GGTAACTCCTGCACCAATCAAAATGATAATGATAGAGGCATGAAAACTCAGGCTCGCCCATTTGCGAAGAGGAATAAGACGGTATTTGTATATATTGAACAAAATAGTAGCGCCAAACAATACCATTAGGATCTCGAACCATCGACTCCGAAATATGACATGTTGGGCAGAAGAAGTGCCAAAATCGTTTTCAACAAAGGTGGCTACCCCGATGGCGATAGCAAACACCAGCATATACATGCCTGCTGCCCTTTCTGACAAAATAGCCTTTCCCCATTTGTTTAAATCCTGAATTTTCATCGAATATTTTATAGGTAATAAAAGGTTAAAGATAAGGATTTTAGGCCTTAATCTTCCATTTATTACGCCCCAAACCGCATATTTGGGTCTGACCCGGCGACAGGTATCCACACATTGTTTTTAGGCTTTTGTATCTTTGCAGCAGACACAAAAAATGATGTCAAAAAAAGAACTTTTTTTTCAGGATGTAAAACAACTTTTGGATGCAGGAACGGCATTTAAAATGATATTGTCCAAACCCCGCCCCGGAGTGGAATTGCGCAGCGCCATCATCTCACTGATGGATGAAGAGGGAGAGTTGAAATTTAAGCAGGTTGAAAAAACAGATACCCAACACTTTACCACCATCATACCCTATAGTGATTTTTTAAATCACATTAAACAGGTAATGGATGAGAGGTTTTACTACTGTGAGCTATTTAATGAAAACGGCAATGCGGCCCTGTTGCAAAATCAGAAAGGTACAGTAACCTACCTAAAAAGAAAGGGGGGTACAGCTGTAAAATCGGAAAGCCACGACAGAGAAAAAGCATACCTCATTCCAGAGGAGGCAGATTTTTTGCAAAAGCTGGGCATCAGTAGCAGTCAGGGCAGGGTATTTGAGCAGTCTACTAAAAAATTCAGGCAAATCAATAAATATGCTGAGATCATTGACAGCCTGGTAGACAAGCACCGCAAACAACTGACCATTGCCGACATGGGCAGTGGCAAGGCTTATCTCACATTTGCCCTTTATTATCACCTCAAGCACAACAGAGGCATTGATGTAGTGATGACCGGATATGAGCTGAGGCCGGAATTGGTGAATTTATGCAATCAATATGCGAGAGAACTGGGCTACGACAAACTTAATTTTATACAGGCCAATATAGAAGAAATAGTGCTTGAAAAAACGGATATGGTTGTTTCACTCCATGCTTGCGACATAGCTACTGACATGGCCATTCATGCCGGACTCAAGGCACAGGCTGATTATATAGTACTAGCTCCCTGTTGTCACAAACAGATTCGTAAACAGATAGAATTGAGAAATGGCATTCTCAAACACGGCATCCTTTTGGAGCGCCAGGCAGAGATTATAACCGATGCCATCAGAGCCCTTGTTTTGGAAGATAAGGGCTACAAGACACAGGTTTTTGAGTTCATTTCAACTGAACACACAGCCAAAAACACCATGATTATTGCTAAAAAAGCGAGGGCCAATGAGCATGCAGCCCTGGAGATCAGAGACATCAAAGAGACCTATGGCATCAGGTACCACTACCTCGAAAAGCTGTTGGATGTGAAATATTAAGCGAATTTCATAGCTTTTTAATTCTATTTTACCCCTAATTGTCTATCAGGCAAGGTTTTTGCAATAATATCGATATCTAAGTACTTATTCGATATGAAAGGAATCATTTTAGCCGGAGGCCTAGGCACCCGCTTATATCCACTGACCCTTGCCATGAGCAAGCAGATGATGCCCGTATATGACAAGCCCATGATCTATTACCCCTTGTCGACCATGATGAGTGCGGGAATCAGGGAAATATTGATCATCAGTACCCCGGCAGATTTGCCCAATTTTAAAAACCTGCTGAAGGACGGTAGCGAGATCGGCTGTTCATTTACCTACATCGAACAACACAATCCCAATGGTTTGGCACAGGCCTTTGTGCTGGGGCGTGATTTTGTAGGAAACGACAACGTGTCCCTCATCCTGGGTGACAATATTTTTTACGGACATGGATTAAAAGAATTACTTCAAGCCTCTACCCGGCCCGAAGGAGGCATCGTTTTTGCCTACCAGGTAGCCGATCCGGAGAGATATGGGGTAGTAGATTTTGACAAAGATTTTAAAGCCCTCAGCATAGAAGAAAAACCTGCCCACCCAAAGTCAAACTATGCGGTCCCGGGCATTTATTTTTATGACAATACCGTTTTGGACATCGCAAGAGACCTCAAACCCTCCGCTCGTGGAGAATACGAAATTACAGATGTCAACAAGACCTACCTTGAAATGGGAAAGCTAAAGGTAGGAGTTTTATCCAGAGGCATAGCCTGGTTGGATACAGGTACCCACTTATCACTGCTCCAGGCCGGCCAATTCATCCAGGTCATCGAGGAAAGACAGGGGCTCAAAATTGGATGTATAGAAGAAGTGGCGCATGAAATGGGCTTTATTTCTGATGCTCAACTGGAGGCATTGGGTCACAAGTACATCAAAAGCGGTTATGGTGAGTACCTGCTTAATTTGCTGCGCAACCGATAATTTTGAGCTTGCTTAAACCATTGTCCGGGTCAACCGTTTATTAGCAGAATCAATCAGAGATGAATAACCATTTCGACAGGAGGGCCTTCCTTCAACAAACCGGTTTGGGCCTTGCGGGTCTTTACCTGGTGTCAGGGCTTATTTCATGCAGTCCGAAAACATCATACACGTCATTGGCTACTATCCCGACTGATTCGCCCTATGTGATGAAACACCTGAGGGGTAGGGTGGGTTATTTTACCGAAAAGGGAGGAACCATTGCCTGGCTGATCGATGGCAAACACAGTGCCCTGGTAGATTCTCAGTTTCCTGAGCAGATGGCCCATTTAATAACAGAAGCCAAAAAAATTACCGATGGTAATTGGAACGTTCTGTTCAATACCCACCACCATGCAGACCATACCAGTGGCAATATCAGTCTCAAGGGGAAAGTAAGTGCGGTTATTGCCCATGAAAATTCTAAAAAAAATCAAAAAAAGGCGGCAGAACAAAAAAACAACCTGGATGGAGTTTTATTGCCCGATACTACCTTTACCCAAAATTACAATGTCAAAGTGGGCAAAGAAAACATCAGCTGTCACTACTTTGGCGCCGCCCATACCAATGGAGATAGCATTGTCCATTTTGAAGACAGCGACGTGGTTCACATAGGCGACCTGGTTTTTAACCGCAGATTCCCGTACATCGACAAAGGAGCTGGTGCCAATATTCAGGGCTGGATCACAGTACACGATGCATTGCTGCGTTATTTGGACAATACAACGCTGATCATCTGCGGACATGCAGGCCAGGGCTATGATGTAATTTTAAATAAAGAAGACATCAAAGCATTTAGAAACTACCTCGAGCAACTGTTACAATTTGCGCGTAAAAAAATCAATGAAGGCGTGCCATTGGAAGAATTAAAAAAGACAACCACCTTTATACCCGGTGCAGAACAATGGCAGGGCGATGGCATCAGCCGGAGTCTCTATGCCGCATACTTAGAATTGAATGGACCCAAAGGATAAAACCAGCTACAAAAACATCATCTTTGATTTCGGGGGCGTGCTGCTGGATCTGGATGTTAATCGCACTTACGATGCCTTGAAACAAGTCATGGCTTTTGAAGGCGACGCCCACCAGATCTACCTTGATCACCAGGACCTTTTTGATTCTTTTGAGATGGGGCACACCATCGTTGAAAACTTTTTATGGAAGTTACAAAGCAAGAGCAAAAGGGTCCCTCCTGTTGATAAGATGATTAATGCCTGGAATGCCATGCTCCTGGGTTGGAAGCCCGAAAAACTTAGGTTGCTGGAGGAATTGAAACCCAGGTTCAGAACTTTTTTATTGAGCAACACCAATGAGATCCACATCGAGTGGGTACGCCGTGATTTGAAAAACAACCACCAAATCACCGATTTTGACAGTTGGTTTTTTGAAAAGACCTATTATTCTCATCATTTGGGTAAACGCAAGCCCAATGCCGACATCTTTGAATATGTAATCGCGGATGCAAACCTGAATCCTGCAGAAACTTTGTTTATTGATGACAATGCCCACAATATTGAAACGGCTGCTGGTCTGGGCTTTCAAACAAAGTTGCATGAAACCAACGCCAATCTTGATTTTTTGAGGGGGTAAGG
>JAGNSQ010000006.1 GCA_017987975.1 Saprospiraceae bacterium | reverse complement strand
TTTATGAAGCCATGATAGGTCGTAAGGAAATGAAGATTCAATTATCTGCACATACCGATTCTCGAGGCAATGCCTTATATAACAAACAGCTGTCTGAACAGAGGGCAAAGGCGGCCAAACAATACCTTGTTGAAAAAGGCATAGAAGGTAAGCGCATCATTACCATAGGCTTTGGGGAGTCCCGGATCAGAAATCAATGCAAAGATGGTGTTGCCTGCACAGAAGCAGAGCATCTTTTTAATCGTAGGACAGAGGTGTTGATACTCGAGTAATTTGCCCTACATCTTCTGGACGATGATATTTTGCCTGAAGATTTGGCCATTTTTTTGCATCAACAGGATATAACTTCCATTGGTCAATGATGAAATGGATAATACCTGTTCCGGTTTTTCCCAGGAAATCAATGCCCTTCCCAAAAGGTCGCAGATGATTACCTCTTCGAGGTCTGTCTGAGCGGTGGTTAGGGTATTACTGGCAGGATTGGGGTAAAACCAAGGCTGTTCTAGCTCCGTCCCCTTGGTTGATGACAATACCAATAGACCAGATTTTTGTTCCCATTTGCACTGTCCTTCTTCATCGATTCCCACAAAGTAAAATGTACCATAGGTGCCCGCAGGAAGGTGAAATATTCCCTGTGGTGAAATCGCATAAAGGGTGTCGTTGCGGTACATTTCTACATATTCATATGAACCAAACTCTCCTTTCACAGTGATGATGGTATCTTCGATGGTCCATTGTGGTATATCTCCAATAAAAAAATTTGCGGTTAGTTGGAGAAAAGTATCGATTGTATACGTGCATTCGTTTTGGAATACTACAAGCCCAAAAATGCCATCGTCACCTGGTATTGTTAATGAATCTGGTAGCTCATTACCTGAGTAAATGGTAATGCCATTCTGGACGACACGAAGGCTGTCGATGCCCAGCAACTGACAATGAGTTGGATTTAAAACATATTTTGTCCCACAAAATGTATCCACAATAAATGAACTGCAAAATACAGGATGTGGAAATATACCTATGTCAAAGCAACCCGATTGATTGCAACCCGTACCTGTTTCTGTAACCTTATACGAGTAATTTCCCGGTGATAATGCCGAAGGATTGCTGTTGTTGTTTAATTCAAATGTATAGGCAGCAGCTCCAGTGACCGTAAAATTTACGGCTCCATCACTTGCCTCCCTACATGATGCCGACCTCAAGCTATCAATGGAGACACTGAGCAAACAAGCCGGTGTAATTTTATACACTTTGCCCTCACCCAACATGGCAAGGTATAGTTCTCCATAATTATCTTCTCCAAAGGAGCTCAATTCCTGAGGTCCAACTGTGTGGATGTGTTCATTTTTCACAGCACCACATTCATCCTTTTTGAGTCGCCAAATCTTACCACTGCAAAAATCACCATAAACATATTGTCCAAAGAGGTAGGGGTTCTCCTGTCCTCTGTAGACAAAACCTCCTGTTACCGAACAGCCATCAGCGCCACTGTTATTGGCATAGACATGGATAGGAGGATAAAATTTGGTTTCACTGTTACACAACGAAAAATCATACTTTTCAAAACCTTCATAACAGCGCCAGCCAAAATTTAATTTGGCTCCAAGGCCATAGGGAATGTGGTTGATTTCTTCCCATTTTCTTTGGCCCACATCTGCAATCCACAGGTCATTGGTTGCCTTATCGAATGAAAATCGCCAGGGATTTCTGAGGCCCAGCGACCAAATTTCACCCAAGGTATCCGGATTGCCGGCGTAAGGGTTATCAGCAGGAATGAGATAATGAGTAGCTTCGGTATTGACGTCAATTCTTAGCATTTTTCCCAAACGTTCTTTTGGATTTTGAGATCTGTTGCCTGGATCACCTCCAGAGCCGCCATCTCCCATGGCAATGTACAAATAGCCATCGGGCCCAAAATTAAGGTCTCCTGCATTGTGGTTGTTAAAGGGCTGGGCTATGGACATCAGTATTTTTTCGCTGCCAGCATCGGCCTGCAATGAATCGTTGGCAGATCTTGTAAAACGAGATACCACGGTTTGACCATTGCCACCGGTATAATTGACAAATACATAACCATTGGTTTGATAGTCTGGATGAAAAGCCATTCCCAAAAGACCTCTTTCATTGGCGCCTGAATTGACCCGGTCATCAATATCGAGAAAAACCGATTGCTGACTGATATCGCCGGTTTTGATTTTGCCTGTTTTTTCGACAACATACATCCTGTTATTATAGTCGAAAACGATATCCACTGGAATGGATAGTCCATTCATTACCGGAGTAAGTTCAATATTATTTTGTGCCCCTGCCAAAAAAGGCAAGAAAAGGAAAGATAATTTCAAAAAACGTGCGATCATGTCTCAATTTTACTGTGAATGTAGGAAAAAGACCCAAAACTCCCTGTTTAAATGCATAATTTTGTCGGCTAAACAAGAAAGCATCGGCATGACTGATAAAAACCGGCAAAAGCTGGAAATGTTTGAGAATCGGTTGAGGAAAGTTTTAAAAGTCAGGTCTAAGGCAGCCCGAAAACAAAAAGTGAATTGTTATAGGGTTTATGATCTGGACATGCCAGAATTTCCATTCTGCATTGATTGGTATGATGGAAGAATTTATATTGCTGAATACCAACGGCAACACACTTTGGATGAAAATCAATATAAAGAGTGGTTTGAAAACTCTATAAACACGATAGCCACTGTTTTTGAAGTTGAGCCCACAATGATCTTTGTCAAACATCGTAAAGTGATTGAAGAACGGGTGGCACAGTACCACAGATTGTCTGATGCGAGTCGTGAATTTATTGTAGAAGAAGGGGGGCATTCCTTTATTGTCAACCTTTCTGATTATCTGGATACCGGACTCTTTTTGGATCACCGATTGACAAGGGCTATGGTAGGTCAGGAAAGCCTGGATAAAAAAGTTTTGAACCTATTTGCCTATACCGGTTCATTTTCTGTTTATGCTGCAAAAGGTGGTGCAGAAGAAGTAACTACCATTGACCTATCTAATACCTATTTACAATGGGCAAGAAGAAATTTTGAACTCAATGGCATTGGTTTGCACAAACATACATTTGTAGCTTGTGATGTAATGGAATGGTTAAATGAAAACAAGCGTGTATGCTACGATCTCATCGTATGTGATCCACCTACATTTAGCAATAGTAAAAAAATGGATGGCATCTTTGACGTACAGAAAGATCATGTAAAATTGATCAACCAGTGTTTGGCAATACTAAAGCCTGGCGGGCACCTTTATTTTTCCACTAATTTTACAAAATTCAGGATTAAAGCAGAAGAACTTAAAACGAGTCTTATAAAAGACATTACGCGAAAAACCACTCCATTTGATTTTGAAGGCAAGCTGGACAGATGGTGTTACCTGATTGAAAAAGATGAAACTAAGCCATAGCAACCAGGGCTTCAGCCACTCTTTTTGCACTTCCTGCTTTACCCATTTCTTTCATTAAACCGTCATAAAAGTGAATATATGCTTCTTCAGAGAGAGAGGCGAGAAGGGTTAATTCTTCAACCAGGGATTTGGGGTTGCAGTTGTTCTGAATTAGTTCTTTTACAACCTCTTTATCAGCTATGAGGTTTACCAAAGAAATAAACTTTAATTCAACCAGTTGTTTGGCTAAGAAGTATGTCAATGCCCCTGTTTTATAACATACTACCTGAGGTACTTTAAACAAGGCAGTTTCGAGGGTAGCTGTACCTGACGTCACGAGGGCCAGCCGTGCATAACTAAGAAGGTTGAAATAATCGTTTTCCAGGATCATAACGCGTGACACCATCTCAGTAGGAATCAAGGGCAAAATGAGATGTATGTCCAAATTGGGAGATCGGGGTATTACCCAGTGGTATTGAGGAAAATGTTTAGCAGCTTCCAGCATTGAAGGCAATATCCTGTTGATTTCCTGGATTCTACTGCCCGGCAACAAAGCCAGAATGGGTTTGTCAAAGCCGTGCTTAAAAAGAAAATCAGGGTCTTTTTGAAAGGTAAAAATTTCATCCAGAAGAGGGTTGCCAAAATAGCTTACTTCGTAATCATATTTAGCATAAAACGCCTTCTCAAACGGTAAGATGCAAAACATTTGATCCACATATTTTTTAATGTCATAAACCCTGCTCTTATTCCAAGCCCACACCTTGGGTGAAATATAGTAGGCAACTTTAAAATTTTGAGACTTTGCCCATTTGGCAATTCTCAGATTAAAGCCAGGGTAGTCAATCAAAACAACGACATCTGGTTGAAAAGCGGTAATGGCAGATTGGGTGGTTTTGATCCATTTTAAAATGGAAGTAAATTTGAAGATGACCTGTATAAAACCCATAAACGCCATTTGCCTTATTGAGATAATGGAGCTAACGCCTGCGGCATTCTCCATTGAGGTTCCTCCTATAATCTGAAATTCAGCTGCTGGGCAAGCATTTTTGATGGCCTTGATCATGATGCCACCATGTTTGTCGCCTGACACTTCACCCGCAATTAAAAAAAATTTCATAGGAATGAAATATTAGGCAAAGAGCACATAGAAATATTTGTAAGCCCAAAAACCTACATAAATCAATGTTGGAAAAACAATGCCCCTCATAGTGTCATCATATCTTCTTCTTCTACCTATCTCAAAGGGTATGAGGTTACAACAAATAGCCAAAAGAGCTATCGTGCGCATGCTGCGAGACATAGAAGCGCCAGCTTCCTGCGGAATAATTCCAGCCATTCCCAGGAGGTTAAACAATTGGTCAATGGCCAAATAGCCTATTACTGGCACTATAGCACCTACGACAAGGCCGGTCAATACTGAATCTTTTTCCATAATTATCTTTCCAAAAATTTTAATGTGTCAATAGCAGGGTATTTGGTCAAATCATGACCAGAAGGGACAACCGACACATAATTGTCATCCAGGGCCTTGATATCTGCAATAGGGCTCTGATCCATATTGACAAATTTGCCGGTTAGCCAATAGTATTTTTGCCCCCTTGGGTCTGTGCCTTCCTGGAATTCCTCGACCCAGCTGCCTTCTCCTTGTTTGCAAACACGTATACCTTTAATATCCTCGGGAGAACCCTTTGGTATATTTACATTCAGTAAATTACAGCCTGGCATTCCTTGCTGGAGTACGTCCTGAATGATGGTCGCTGCAAATTTGCGAGCTGCTGTAAAATCTGCCTGGAATGAATAATCCATTAATGAAAAACCGATGGAATTGACTCCTTCCAGACTGGCTTCCATCGCGGCAGACATCGTGCCAGAATAGATGATGTTGATAGATGCATTGGAACCGTGATTGATCCCACTTACACACAAATTAATGGTTCTGTTTTTCAACAATACATTTTTGGCTAATTTTACACAATCTACCGGGGTACCTGAACACTCATATGCCTCGATACCCTCAAATACATCCACACGGGTCAAACGAATGGGTTCGTGTAAAGTGATGGCATGTCCCTGACCTGATTGGGGTTTATCTGGGGCCACCACTATCACTTCTCCAAAAGAAGCAGCCACTTCCACCAGGTTTTTGATGCCGGGTGCAACAATGCCATCATCATTGGTAACTAAAATCAGAGGTTTCATTCTCTTTTTTTATCAAAGGTAAACATATTTTGACAGCCAACAGCTACCTTTAAAACGCACTATCTTGTGAAAATACATGAACCAGAAGGATTAAATGTTGTTAATGAAAAAAAATCTTATGCTACCTGGTAAAAAAGGAATTTTACTTGTAAATCTTGGTACACCTGACGATCCGGGCAGATCATCGGTTTACCGTTATTTGAAACAATTTCTTTTAGACAGGAGGGTAATAGACTTACCATGGTTGTTGAGGCAGTTTTTGGTTAGGGTTATTATTGTGCCCTTCAGATCGGGAAGCTCATCCAAACTTTACCAAAGATTATGGACCAAGGATGGAAGCCCCATTAAAATATATGGCCTGAGTGTTGCCCTAAAATTACAAAACCGCCTTGGAGACACATATGCCGTGGAACTAGCCATGCGATATCAAAATCCAGGCCTGGAACAAGCATTAAAAAAATTAATCTTTGATGTGAAGGTCAGTGAATTAGTAGTATTTCCTATGTTTCCACAGTATGCATCTGCCACAACTGGATCCGTTCACGATGAAGTGATGCGATTGTTAAGGAAGTGGGATTTAATACCTAATGTCAGAATGATCAACTCCTATCCCGACCATCCTGAAATGATTGAGGTCTTTGTCCAAAACGCCAAAAAATACGATCTATCGTCTTACGAACATTTTATTTTTAGTTTTCATGGAGTCCCTGAGCGCCATGTCAAAAAAGCAGACCCTTCTGGCAGCCATTGCCTTAAAAAAGAAAATTGCTGTAATATATCTTGTCTGGAAAATCAATTTTGTTATTCGGCTCAATGCCACTCAACCGCACATGCTATTGCCACAAAACTTGGTCTTAACAAAGAGCAGTACAGCATTACATTTCAATCCAGACTAGGCAAAGATCCCTGGTTGCAACCTTATACTGACCAAACCCTGCAAATCCAGCTCGGCAAAGGAAAGAAAAATATTCTTGTTTTTAGCCCGGCCTTTGTTGCTGATTGTCTGGAAACCACCATTGAAATTGGGTTTGAATATAAAGAAGAGTTCATTCACAAGGGCGGTGAGCGGCTCGATTTGGTTGAAAGTCTTAATGACAACGACGCATGGGTGGCCGCCATTGCTAATATGGTAAAATAAAAAAGGATATAAAAAGGGAGGTTGAGATCAACATTCCCTTAATATATCCAAAACAAAACAAGCACCCGCAGCCACCGTTTACAACATGGCTGCCGATTTTTTATACCCCAAAAGTTGGGTTTATTTAGACTTACCGGCTTTCAATTCTTCCTGTAATTTTTTCAATTGTTCCCACTTGCCGCCAGCAGCTAGTTTAGCTTGTTGTGGCCAGGTAGTTGGGTCGTGCATGGCATATCTTGAACCAGCATTTGATAAAACGTCTGTGATGGCTGATTTTTTACTTGCAGCCAATTGTGCAAAATCAGTGATGCCTGCAGCGATCAACAATTCAGCTATTTTGGGCCCAATACCTTCAATAATGGTCAAATCATCAGAGGCTGTAGCTTTAGAGGTGGCTTTGGCTTTTTTATTGGGCGTCTCTGTCACTTCCTTTTTGGGAGCTACTTTTTTTACTTTATCGGTTTTAATCACAACCTTTTCTTCCACTGATGGCAAAGACAAAACACTGTTGTCAATATGTGGATGAAGTGGTGAAGATTCAAATCTGTCAGCATCTTTTTCATTGGCCCATCGATTGCCGTTTACCAAATAACGGAAATGATAGTCTCTTCCTGCAGGAATCTTAAATTTACCTTCAAAGTCGCCATTTTTATTAGCCTTTAATTCAAATCCGTTTTCCAACGACCATTCGTTGAAGTCACCCAAAACGATTACTGAATGCACCGGATTCTCGGGAATAGCATTGTAATGGAAGGTCACGGCATAGTTTGCCTGATTTTTTATTAATTCTTTTTTCATGATGTATGATTAATGAAATACCTGTTGGAATCAGGCCTTAACGAAATGTGACGCAAAAGTAAGATGTAATAAATTAGTTTTCAAGCTCTTAACAAATTGTTTAACAATATTGACGGATTGATAACAAATAGAGGGTTGTAAATTCAAGTCATAAAACCCAAAATGATTCGAATAAATCGAGTTATTACCGAATATGAAATATAGTAATAGGCTTATTGATTAGAGATAATAGATTTTATGCGTTGACCTAATTCATTTGCACTTGTATACCCTCTTGTTAAAGTTTGATAACGATCTCCCTGTTGCACAAAAACTGTTGGAAATCCATTGGCGCCCAATTGCCTGGCTATCTGAAAATCATTTAATACAAGCTTTCTTCCTTCTGCAGAAACGAATAAGGATTCAAATGCATTTGAATCAAGTCCCATGTCCGCAACAATAGACTTGTAAGTAGCCGTTGCATATGGGTTATTATTGTTTTTGTAAAAACTTTTCTGGACTTGTTGAAAAAAAGCAAGTGTATGCGACGGAAACAATGCTTTCATACATGCAACAGCCCTGCAAGCAGGCTCGGTATTGTAAACCATGTCCTTTTGAAGGATGTCATATTTAAATTCCATTCCTGTTCGATGATTTATTTCATGCCAGTGTTCGGTTAAAAAATCTTTGAGTGAGGCCATGCTTTCAGTTCCATCTGGTCTGAGTCCGCCCATTAAATAAACAAATTTTATATTTGGATGAGCTGCAACAAAGGTGGACCATTCGTTGGTAAAACCATAACACCAGGAACACATGGGATCTCCAACATAATAGACAGTCAATTCCTTTTGGGAATTTTGTGCATTCATATTGATACCTACCATTAGTAAAATTAAAATGAGAAGCGATTGCATGGAAATGTAAACTAACTAAAATAATAAAGTAGCAACTCAAACCTATTAATAATATTCAACCTTACGCAAAAATTTCATGGCAAACTTTAATTCAAGTGAAAGATTGCGCACGATCCTTTCCTGAAGGGTTCTGGTTTGTCCCGGAAAAAAAGGATCTACCACATTTGAGACAGGGGGCTGGTAATATTGCTGACTGATGTCGGGATGAAGGCCAATTTCTACAAAAAACCTTGTAAATTCTCTGAATCCAAATTCGTAACCACCACCAAAACTGAGACCATAGACAAATTTTTTGACAAAAGCTTTATTGGGGAAGTATAGAGAGTTCCACTGATCATACTCGCTTAGATTAGTGCTTGCTGTATATTCTCCTCTAATTCCAATGAAGTAATAAGGTGCCTGAGACTGATTTTTGGAAAGCATTTTTTTGGCACCCAATTCAAGGACTACATTTCTGAATTTGAAATTAAAAGAATTGACATCAAAGGGATTTGTCGAAGAAAACCTCCATGCGCTACCCCGTGTTCTCCATCCAAGAGAGCTGTAAAAAATATTGGTTCCTTCAATGGGAGCTGATTCTATAAATAAATCGGCATTCAGCGTAAACAAAGCGTCATTATCTGTCTCATTCCACTTTTGAAAGCCTAAGCCAGGGCCTACTTTGGGTCCAAAATAAAACGACTGACTTTTTACAAGGAATGAAGTTCCAAACAGCAATAAAAACAAAATTTGTCTCATAATAGGGCTTTAGAATAGTGTAAAAATACGGTAAAGAAATTAAACCATAAGTGAGAATGAGCCGAATTTGGTAATTCATACCCTAAAAGCCTATATTTGTATGAACCAAATAACAAATGATCATAACCATGAGAAGAACCACACTCTTTTCCGTTTGCCTGCTGCTTAGTTTTACCCTTTTTGCCCAAAATGAAAAAGGAAAAAATTCAAAAAAAACCAATGAAGTTATTGCTGAAAAAGCCCTACCCGCCAGTCATTTTTCAGGACTTAATTTCAGGAGCATCGGCCCTGCTGTCACTTCAGGCAGGATAGCTGACTTCGCTGTAAATCCAAGCAATCACAGCGAATATTTTGTAGCATCTGCTTCAGGAGGAGTGTGGAAAACCAACAACAAAGGGGTGACATTTGAGCCTGTTTTTGATGGCGAAGGTTCTTATTCTATTGGTTGTGTGACCATAGACCCGTCAATCAGTACTACCGTTTGGGTGGGAAGTGGAGAAAACAACAACCAACGCTCAGTAGCTTATGGTGATGGTGTTTACAAGAGCATGGATGGGGGAAAGTCATGGAAAAACATGGGCTTGAAAAATTCAGAACACATTTCAGAAATTGTGGTTCATCCAACTCAATCCAATATAGTGTACGTAGCGGCTTATGGCCCTGTATGGAGTGAAGGTGGCGACAGAGGGGTTTATAAGAGTACAGATGGAGGTGCCAGCTGGACCTGTGTAAAATCAGTTAGTGCTTATACCGGCTGCAATGACCTGGTTATGGACCCGAGAGACCCCAATGTTTTGTATGCAGCCTTTCATCAGCGGATGAGAAAGGTATATACTTATATTGGCGGGGGTCCTGAATCTGCCCTCTATAAATCAACAGATGGGGGTGCCACCTGGTCAAAACTGGAAGGAGGGCTACCTGCCGGTGATATTGGCAGAATTGGTCTTGCTATCAGCAAAGTGAACCCTGATTACCTCTACGCGGTCGTTGAAGCCAATGAAGGAAGAGGAGGTATTTATAGATCTGTTGACAGGGGAGCAAGCTGGGATAAAAGAAGCGGCACATATACCTCAGGAAATTATTATAATGAAATAGAATGTGACCCGAGAATATTGGATAAAATTTACATAACTGATACCTATTACAAAGTAAGTTATGATGGAGGAAAAACGGTAAAAAACCTGGGTGAAATCAATAAACACATAGACAATCACGCCATTTGGGTTGACCCCAACAACGGTAATCATCTTTTGGTTGGATGTGATGGTGGCATTTACGAAACTTATGATCACGCAGCGACCTGGGATTTTAAGTCAAATCTGCCTGTAACACAGTTTTACAAAGTATCAACAGACAATGATTATCCATTTTACAATGTTCACGGAGGTACTCAGGACAACCTGAGTTTAGCTGGCCCATCACGCAGCAGCTCTGCCAATGGCATTGTCAATAGTGATTGGATCGTAACCTCGTTGGGTGATGGTTTTGAAACACAAGTAGACCAAAGTGATCCCAATATCATCTACGCACAGTCGCAGTATGGCGGCTTGGTCAGATTTGACAAACGCAATGGTGAATACCTGCCCATTAAGCCTATTGAAGGCGAAAATGAAGAAGCCTATAGGTGGAACTGGGACGCACCACTTTTGATTAGTAAGTTTGACAACAAAAGGCTGTATTTTGGTGCCAATAAAGTTTTTCGAACAGATGATCAGGGCAATACCTGGAAGGTGATCAGTCCTGATCTCAGTCGCCAGATAGATCGAAACAAATTGGAGGTAATGGGAAAAATATGGTCTGTTGATGCCATAGCCAAAAACGGAAGCACTGACATATATGGACAAACAACATCTATAGCTGAATCGCCGCTTGATCAAAATATATTGTGGGTAGGTACCGATGATGGCTTGTTGCATTTGACAACAGACGGGGGTAAAAACTGGACAAAGTTTGACAACCTGCCTGGTGTACCCGCACAAAGTTACGTACACCAGGTTATTGCATCTCAACACGATAAAAGCACTGCATATGTGTGTTATAATCATCACCGATATGGCGACTTCAAACCTTATGTACTCAAAACAACTGATGGCGGTAAAACATGGATGTCCATTTCTTCAGATCTACCGGAAAGAGGAAGTGTATACAGCATAGCAGAAGACCATATTGATGCAAAATTATTGTTTGTTGGGACAGAATTTGGATGCTTTTTTACTTACAATGGAGGAAGCAATTGGGTAGCCTTAAAATCAGGCTTGCCTACTATAGCCGTTAGAGATATTGAAATCCAAAGGAGGGAAAATGATTTGGTGTTGGCTACCTTTGGCAGAGGATTTTATATTCTTGACGATTACAGTCCGCTGAGATCGGCAAACAATGAAAAGTTTGAGAAAGAATGTGTACTTTTTCCTGTCAAAGATGGACTGATGTACATCGAAAGACTACCTCTGGGCTTAAGGGATAAAGGACACTTGGGCTCATCGTATTTTTCTACCCCCAATCCAAAACCTGGTGTAGATTTTACCTATTATTTGAAAGAGGATGTCAAAAAGTTAAAAGAAAAAAGAAAAGAAAGAGAAAAAAAGGCAAATGAGAAAAAAGAAAAAATTTACTATCCAAGCATCGATAGTTTAAGAATGGAGGACTATCAGGCAGATCCATTTTTGTTGTTGACTATTACTGATGCAAATGGCAATGTGATAAGACATCTTAAGACCTCGGCAAAAAAAGGAATGCATCGTTTGAAATGGGATTACAGATACGCTCCATTTGCACCCGTTCAAAACCGATATACACCGGCCCCGGACGAATTGTTTGGATCTGAAGACGCGGGCCACCTTGCTATGCCGGGCAAGTATACTGCTACTTTGCAAAAAGTGGAAGATGGCCAGGTAACTCAATTGGGAGAACCGGTAAGCTTTGAGTGTAAGTTATGGAATAACGGTAGCTTGCAGACCAAAGACATGGCAGCAAATGTTGCTTTTTACAAAAAAGTTTCCAACATGATTAAAGCGAGTCATGAAATGAACGATCAATTGGGAAGCATAGATGCAAAACTTAAAAATGTTCAGGCATCTGTATTAGAAATGCCAGCTCAAACCAACATTTGGTTAGAAAAAATATATATCTATTCTCAGGAGGCTGCCAATCTAAAGACTTCTATTTTTGGAGATGCCACCAAGGCCAGGAGAGAATTTGAAACAGCTCCAACCTTCAATGATCGAATAGGAAACATTGCCTATTCATTGTGGAATTCTACGGCTGCTATACCGGGAGCTGCAACTGAGTCATTAAGAATTGCAGAAAAACAGTTTGTGATGTACCAGCCACAGGTAAGCCAGTTATATCAAAAAGTAGAAAGCCTGATCAGAGATGTTGAAAAAGCAGGTGGACCATATATTGGCAGATAAAAATAAAAGAAGATGTTGAAATTAATACAGGTTCTACTTTGTTTTGTTTTGATTAACACCTTGAGAGCACAGCCTCTTTTTGTAAAAGACAGCCTAAAAAGTTTCATTCAGGAAGGGATGAAAAAATGGCAAATACCAGGCTTAGCATTGGTAGTAGTGAAAGATGGAAAGGTAGTCACCAAAGAAGGGTATGGCATCAGAAATTTGGAAACACGTGAAAAAGTTGACGCGCATACATTATTTTATATAGCGAGCAACACCAAACTTTTTACAGGCACCGCTTTGGCGAATTTGGCTTATGAAAAAAAGCTCAGCCTCAATGACAAGATTACGCAGTTTTATCCTTGGTTTCAACTGTACGATAAAACAAGTACCTCGTTGGTTACCATCAAAGACATGCTCACTCACCGCATTGGAACCAAAACTTTTCAGGGAGATCTTACCTTTTGGAATTCCAGATTGCATAGAGAAGATATAATGAAAAAGATGTCATTGCTCAAACCTTCGCAAGGTTTCAGAGAATCGTATGGGTATTGCAACAGCTGTTATCTGGTGGCCGGCATGGTAATTCCTAAGGCTGTTGGCCAGACATGGGAACAATACATTGAAGAAAAACTATTGCTTCCCCTGGGCATGGATGAAAGCAAAACAGTGAGTAACGGCTATTGGAAAACGGCTAAAAACATGGCTGCTCCCTATACTACAGCTTATACCGATACTTTGCGAAGAGTACCCTATGATCAATGGGACAACCTTGGCCCGGCTGCATCCATATTGAGCAATGTTGATGATCTAAGCCATTGGCTTATGTTTCAATTGGACAGCGGAAAATATGAAAACAGGCAGATCTTACCCTGGAGTGTAATACAGCAAACCCGGGATGTGCAAATTGTAACAGGTAGCCGGAAATCAGCAGCATTACCGGTTCATTTCAGAGGTTATGGCCTGGGTCTCAGCGCCGCCGATTACAATGGCTATCAGGTTTATTGGCATACGGGTGGAGCCGCCGGCATGGTAAGTAATGTTTGTTTTGTTCCTGAGTTGGATTTAGGAATAGCAGTGTTGACCAACAACGATAACCAAAATTTTTTTGAAGCTTTGCGCTACCAACTGTTGGATGCCTATACAGGGGTAAAAACCTATGTCAACAGAAGCGAACAATTTTGGCCTGGCCAGGAAGAAGGTATGAAAACTCAATTGGCTGAAATTGCCGCTTACAATAGCAGGGTTAAAAACTACAGGGAAGAACCGATTGATTTAAAAAAATACAATGGAAAGTACAAAAACGACCTGTATGGAAACATTGTCATCAGTGCTAGCAATAGTGGGTTACTCATTAAATTTGGCCAGCATCCGGATTTAGAAGGCCGTTTGGAGTACATGGGAAATGAAGAATGGCTGCTGAGTTATAACAACATAGAATATGGCATTTATTCTACCCGTTTTGACATAAAAAATGGGAAGCCTAAAAGTTTACGTATCAAGGTAAATGACTTCATTGAATATGATGAGTATATCTTTGTCAAAGACTAAGGTTTAACTCAATAAAAAAAGCCTTGCCGCATTGAATTGTGGCAAGGACTTTATCCAATTTTAAAATCAGCTTTGGGCCGACAGATAATTTATCTTGAGGTCGTTAGTCTAGCTTTTTATAGAGTTGTGCAGGTCCTCCCATACAAAATCCATTGTTAAAATCTCTGCCCAACATGCCCGTAACTTCAGGTCCCGGATCTACACCATTGTTAAACAACCTGACTCCTTTAATGTTGTCTGAGGTGATGTTTAATGTGAATAATTTAATTTTATCTCCCTGGTTGACATCATTGTAAAATGAAGAGGGAAATAAGACAGGGCGAATTGCATAAAAATCATTTTTAGGACTGGGTACTGGTGCTATCAAAGGTTTTACCAACTCCCAAATGAGGGGCTTGGTACCCTTATATTGCTGATTGTCCTGGAAAGGATTGTGGTTTTGAACAACTTCCACAACAGCCCCAGTTGGTACGATGAGGGAAACCTGAGAATTAAATTGTACCCGATGGCGTGTAGTAGAAGCACTGCCTTCTAGTACGACAAGGTAAACATCAAAGTGTTTTTCTTTTTCATCGTAAACTAGCTCATAACTGGCAGCCATTACCTGAGCTTTCAAAGCAGGGTAACCGAATCCAAAACACAAAAGAAAAAACAAACTTAGTTTTTTAATCATGTTAATTAATATTTTGATGTTAAAACGAAAAGAAATGATGTTAGTATCATAAATGGAAAATGAAAAAGCATCTCCACCTGAAGTACAAAGATAATACGTTTGTCTTACATATTAACATTTTTCATATATTAAATGAATTAATCTTTTAGAGAATACAAAAAAGATTATATATCAATGTTTTAAATATTAATTATTTATGAAATATATGTAAATTATGAGAAAACTAACTATATAATTTTCATTTTAAACAAAGGCCATCAGTACATCTGCAAAAACACCTGCCGCAGTCACCTCAGCACCAGCGCCAGGGCCCCGAATGATGATGGGCCTCGTTTTATACCTTTCTGTGGTAATTACAAATAGATTGTCACTGCCGTCCAGATTATAAAATGGGCTGGCGCTATTGACGGAAGATACATCAATACTGGCTTTTCCATTTTCCATGGTTCCTATATACCTGAGCACTTCACTTTTTTGTGCCGCTTCAGCAGCCTTTTCCGCCATTGTCTGGTCAATTGAAGGAAGATTTGTTAAAAAGCTACTTACATCAGGAGCCTCCATCAAGTCATCAGGTAACACAGCTTTCAAATTCACATCAGCCGATTCGATGTCATAGCCGCTTTCTCGAGTGAGAATAATAATTTTTCTCCTTACATCCGCACCACTTAGGTCTTCTCTAGGATCGGGTTCGGTATATCCCAGTTCCCTGGCTTTCAGTACAAGATCACTGAATTTTACTCCTGGCCCAAATTGATTAAAAATGAAAGAAACAGAGCCCGACATAACGGCTTGAATTTTGAGGATCTTATCTCCGCTGTTGATGAGGTTTTGAATGGTTGAAATAACCGGCAAGCCTGCACCAACGTTGGTCTCATATTTAAAGAAAATTTTCCGATCAGCAGCTAGTTTTTTAAGTCTTTTGTACTCCTCATTGCTGGCAGAAGTGGCAATTTTATTGGGTGTAACCAATGAAATATTGGAAGATAGGATTTCCGCATACAAAGAGGGTATGCTACCATCTGCTGTATTGTCGATAAAAACACTGTTAGACAGGTTCATTTCTTTCATACTCTCCACGAATCCTGGAATATTGGCTTCTTTTCCGTTTGTTTCAAGGCTCTCCTTCCACGCTGACAGATTTACTCCTTCTTCATTCATGATCATCTTTCTGGAATTGGAAAGTCCCACCACATTGAGTTCCAGTTTGAACTGATCTATCAATTGCTGTCGCTGGTTTTTTAGTTGTTCAAGAAATGCAGAGCCAATCAGCCCTGTGCCCACAACAAACAGATTGACCCTTCTGTTGTCAGATAAGAAGAATGAATCGTGAATCATGTTAAGCGCCTTGGCTTCGTCTTTTTTATCTATGACAAAACTGATGTTCAATTCTGATGATCCCTGGGCAATCGCTGTTATGTTGATTCCATTTTTACCAAGAGATTCAAACAATTTTCCAGCCACACCGGGAACATGGCGCATGCCCTCCCCTACTACAGCCAAGACACATTTTTCTTTTTCTATTTGCGGGTCATCCACCAACGCAGCCTCCATCTCTTTTTGAAACTCGTCTGAGATTGCCTGACTGGCTTTTGCGGCATCAGATTGAGATACTGCAAAACAAATGCTATGCTCTGAAGAAGCCTGAGAAATGAGAATGACATTGATCTTTGCCTTTCCCAGTGCCCCAAACAATCTTGCAGATACCCCCGGAACTCCAAAAAGACCACTGCCCTGTAACCGTAGCAGGGCTATATTGCCAAGCGAGGTAATGCCTTTGATAACTGCCCTGAAATGGGGATCAGCTTCTTTGTCAATGAGGGTACCTGGAAAGGAGGGGTTGAAAGTATTTTTAATATAAATAGGAATGCCCTTGTGTAAGGCGGGTTGTATGGTCGGTGGATAAATCACTTTGGCGCCAAAGTGCGACATTTCCATTGCCTCTGCATAACTCAGAGAAGGAAGGGTAAAGGCCTTTTTTACCTTCCTCGGATCACAAGTTAATACCCCATCTACATCTGTCCAAATTTCTAAAGCTGCTGCATTTAAGGCTCCCGCCAAAATAGCAGCAGTATAATCCGAACCTCCCCTGCCAAGGGTGGTGGTAAGTCCACCTACATCCGAAGCAATAAATCCGGTTACGATTTGTATGGTGCCTGGTTGTGATACAAAATGGTCGCGAATCAAACCATCTGTAATGCCAAAATTCACTTTTGCTGACCCAAATTCTTTGTTTGTTTTAATGATTCTGCGGGCATCGAGGTAGCCTACTTTATAACCACGTTGTTGCAAGGTTTTGGCAATGATAAAATTAGAATTTCTTTCTCCAAAACTAAGTACATAATCCATGGTTCGAGGTGTAACCTCCATAACCAGGTTGATGCCTTTTAATAAGTTGAGAAGATTATGATGGGTTTCATCTAATTCTGACTTAATGGTAGCAAATCCTTCTTCTCCTAAAAGTGCTTCTGCGGCCTCAATGTGTCGGGCAACAAAATGATGGTACTGGCCATAAAAGGCATCTTTACCGGTGGCAGCCTGATCACTCATAGCTATTAAACTATCTGTTACTCCACTGAAAGCAGAGAATACCAAGGCCAAACTTTCTCCGGCCTCAATCCGAGGTTTTAGTATGTCAATGATGCCATTGATCCTTTCGGGTGTGCCTACTGAGGAGCCACCAAATTTTAATATCTTCACTTTGTAATTCTGATTTGAACACAAAAATAGGATATTCAGGGTGAATTAAGGACTATTTCCATTTGGTAATGTATCTAAGCACCGGAATCGATGCTGCAGAATGTTGCAATATACCAAAGGCTTTCAAGCCAATTTGCAAGGAAACCCCAAAGTTAAAATTTAAGGAATTTTTGAATCTTATTTCCCGATTTTACAAAATAGATGCCAGGCTTATAGGCAGAAATGTCAATGGATGTTGGCTTTTGAAGATGGTTTATAAGCTTGCCCTTGATGTCATACACTTCAATTGTTTCAGGGCTTTCTCCTTTGATTTCAATGACATCGTGGGCAACTCCCGGATATATGGACCAAAGAAGAGTTGTTTCCTTGGTGCCGGTTTCCAATCCAACACCAATTTGATCCAACCGGAAAGTTTGGATGCCCCGGGCAAAGGTAGCGGCTATCAGCTCATTGTTGACCGGATTATAATCCATATCAAAGACCGGAATCAATGGAAGATTGTTGCCGAGTCTTTCCCACCCTGAGCCCGCATTCGTGGTAATATAGATACCCCCATCGGTTGCTACAAAAAGCACATCATCATTGCCATTTGGATATACCAGCACATCATTAATGGCGTAGGGTGGCAGATTTCCTCCGATGGCTGTCCAGTCTTTTCCATAGTTATCACTCCTGAAAATATGAGCTGTATTGTCGTCAGCCTTATATCCTGTAAGCGTTACATAAACACGTGAAGCCACAGCGGGTGATGCTTTGATGGATGAAATATATCGAGTAGGTAGTCCGTTGGTGATTCTGTTCCACGTAGTGCCTCCATCTTTTGTGTTCCAGACCATCGCATCGCTAGTACCACAATACAAAACGCCTGCATCCAATGGAGATTCCGTTAGGCAGGTGAATTGGTGAATCAAGGCATTGAATGATTTATCAACTAAATCGTCGCTAATGGCTTCCCACTGAGGGATGATACCAACATTCGATTTATAAAATTTATCGGTACCTGTGTACAATACATCCTCATTGTGACTACTAATAATGTATTGCATGTCCCAATGACGGCTTCCCGATAAACCATCTCTGGCACCGGACCAGGAATTACCTCCATCTAGCGAAACGGCTAAGTTTCCATTTTGGGTCTCTGCATAAATGACATCAGGATTATCAGTTCTAAAAGCCATTTGAAAGCCGTCTCCACCAAATAATCTTTGCCAGTTGTCAACATCCACTCCAGATCCTGAAGAAGTGCCGTTGTCTTGAGCTCCGCCATAGTATATATTTGGCTGATGGGGGTTAAATGCAGTTCTGTAAAATTGTGTGGTAGGAATATTTTCAATGTCAATCCATTTGGTACTGCCATATAAATTTGATTTGTACAAGCCACCGTCTGTTGCCAGGTAAAGAGTGTCATCCTTAAAAATCATATCGTGTTTATCCGCGTGTGGGTTAAGTTCAGCATTGTCATCATTCACTGAATACCACAAATTAATATTGGCATCATATCGATATATACCAACGCCAAGCAAAAACAGGTCATTTTCATCTTCAGGGTTGACCCTGATTTTACCAAAATACCACCCAAAGCCACCCAAAGCGCTGTTGGGTAATCCATTCTGGATGTCTTGTGTATGAAGGACCCAGCTATCACCGCCATCTGTTGATTTATAAATAGCTTCCAAATTCAAGGTTTGTGCATTTGTGTATTGAACATAAACCACGTTGGGATTGCTTTCTGATATGCAGATGCCCATTCTTGTAAAATTGTCAACGGGCAGGCCATTTTTAAGTTGTGTCCAGTTCTGCCCGCCATCATCGGTTCTATATACTTTGGCATCGGGACCAGATACCAGTGATTTCTCATAATTTCTCACTCTGTTCCAACCAACTGCATACAACTTATTGGGATTAGTGGGGTGGATAACAAGCTCAGACACACCCGTGCTGTCATTGATAAATAAAACTTGTTCCCA
Organism: Saprospiraceae bacterium; assembly: GCA_017987975.1. GTDB lineage: Bacteria > Bacteroidota > Bacteroidia > Chitinophagales > Saprospiraceae > JADKBO01. The sequence goes on along the minus strand of JAGNSQ010000006.1, from coordinate 38,781 downwards.
GGATTGGCCACCATTGGTACTCTTATAAACTCCTTTGTCCTGATTTTTAAAAAAAGGTGTCCCCATGGCCGATACATAAAGGGTGTTAGGTTGATTTTTGGGCATTACAATTCTGGATATAATCCGGGTTGCCTCTAAGCCCATCAATTGCCAGGTTAGCCCCCCATTCACACTTTTGTAAATGCCTCCCCCAGCTCTTGGATATCCTGACACATTGGGATCACCTGTTCCAATGTAAACAGTGTTACCATCATTGGGATCAATACAAATACTACCTATACTTTGCCAGATTTCATTGTCAAAAATAGGTGCCCAGTTCTTTCCTCCATCCGTAGTCTTCCAAAGCCCTCCATCTGCAAAACCTGCATAAAGAATGTTTTTATCCTGTGGATGCATCGCAATGGTATTGATCCTGGCACCGATGTTGCCAGGACCTTGCAAGGTCCAAACTCCATCTGTGCGCTGGCCGGCAGCCACCTTCCGTTTTGCCATTTCATGGGCTTGATCCATCGCCTCATAATCAGGCCATAGTGCTGGAAATTGTTTTGCCAAAAATACGGTTTCAGCAGGTTCAAATTTATATTGCTGTTCTACATGTTCCATCTTTCGCGTACATGAGAAAAACAAAAGCGCCATGACAAAAACGTGGAAAATGGACTTCATAGGTGAAATATGTTTTGGTAAAAATAGAACATCCTTTTTGAAATGTTCTGGCTAAATAGGTTAAAGGTCCGTTGGATTGTAATTCTGGCCTTAATAGGAATTATCCTGGGCAATGTCGAGGTATTGAATTGCCCAATTTCCGTTAACCTGGTGCCAAATAATGCGGAAAACTCCATTACTTTTTTTATAAACTCCATTTATTACAATTTCCTGTGTCATTATTCCTGTATGGTTTGACAATGGATGAGTAATAGTGATTTTATCTGTGCGCATGGTATAGGAAATGATTTCATTATTGAAATATGATTTCAAAACCCTCTTGATTTCCTGCCTGCCTTTCACTTGCCCATACGCCCCATCCTTTTCAAAAAAGGATAACACTCTGTCTAAATCTTTGTTTTTCATAGCAACCTCAAATGCAGCCAATTTTTGATTGAGCTCCTGCTTAATTTCTTCCTGAGTCTGAATAGGTTGAAAAAAAGAAAACATAAGGACAAAAATCATTGATAAGTACATGTGTAGTATTTTGCACAAAAATAGCGTATTTTGTTAAAAAAGAAAGGCCGGAACTTGTCCGGCCTATCACTCTCAAATCGGTTTTATCTAGGATGGTAGTTTAAATCAATTTAATCGAAGCAGTTTTTTAATTTCCTTACGCTCACCAGTAGCTATGTGAAGGAAAAATACACCTCGTTTGTCACCCAGTTGCTCACGATCGATGCGAAGCTGGTTAACTCCTGCATTGCATTGACGCACCTGATTAAAAATCATAATTCCAGCATTGTCATAGATGGTAATCTCAACTTTGCCATCATCAGCAATAAAGTATTTTACCTCTGTATACTCAGCAAATGGATTCGGAGTATTTTGATTGACAGTTAATGCTTCCAAATCATCATTCATTCTCACATTCAAATAAACGGGGGCTATGTTTTCATCAACCAGAAAGTTGTCAAAGACGGCTGCATCCAGCGACAACGCTTTTGAAAGTTTACCACTTTCCAGCGTTTTAAACTGGAGGATGAACAACACAGCTCCTGGCCTTAGATTTATAGGATTGGCTTCAAGATGTGCTATGTAAAGCATTCCTGTATTCAAATCATATCTGTAGGATTCTTTAGGCAAGGCGATTGACTCATCCAAAATGCCGGCAAATTCAAGATGTCTTGTATCTAATTTAAGTCCGGTTTGAATGGCGGTAAAGCTTCCGTTATGGTCTAACGTAACAGGTACATTGACATATCTACCCGCTTCAAAATATTGGTCTTTAAAAACCAAATCGGCATAATTACGGGTTCTGTTATCTGCAGTCTTTTGCGTAAATGTATTGCTCACTGTACCATTGACGTCACCTGTTTTAATTGCAATAAAATCATTGTCCAAAAGATTGACATCGATATCGTTCAACTCTACCGTCTCAGTAAAAGGCCAGGGTTGTGACGGATCTGCGAATAGGAATGATTTTGGAACAAATCTCCAAGAGGTATTTCCGCTAATTTCTGACTCCAGACCAAGTATAAGTTTTCTCAGAGCAACCAAATCTGAAGCGCTGATCTTTTGATCATTGTTGGCATCTGCCGCGATCATTTTGTACGGACTGTTCAATTTGGCGGCATTTAATATATGGCGTTGAATCATGACCAGGTCTATGGTAGAAATTCCATTCTGCCATTCATCATTTTTTTGAGGCTTCAATTGATAGTCACCCATTGGCAGTACATTATCGATCATAAAGTTGCCCGTTTCATCAGATTCAGCCCACATAGCATTGGTTTGATCTGTTAGGCTAACTTTAATGCCCTTTACCATGGCTTGTTCTTCTGTAGTTATTCTACCCGCAACTGACAAACCAGGAATGCCATTGCCTCCTATCGTATCAGGGCATAGATTTTTATTATCCGTTACTTTGATAAAAGTATTACATCTGGCTTGATTGCCATCATTGTCTGTGACCCACATGCTTAGGTTGTAAACACCTTCATTTGCGCAGGTAAGTGTCAGGCTTGTGTTATTTATATTGGTAGAAAATGAAAATTTTAGATCCACTTCAGAAGTGCAATTATCATAACTATGGTTGTTAAAATCCTTAGCCCAGATTATTGATGCTCCTCCCGTGCCATTGTCTTCAAGATTGGTAGACAATCCGTACAAACAAACCGGAGTTGGTGCCTTACACTCTTTAACAGTTACCAGGTACGAACAATCTGTGAAATTGCCACACCTGTCTTCGACCCTCCAGCTGATTTTGTGGATACCTCGTGGCAATCTGATGGCAAATGTATCATCGGTGGCAAAATGATCAACGGTACCATTGTTATCCGTATCTACTTTGTAATCAAAGGTAAGGTCCTGAACATCTGTACAATCATCGGTGGCATGCGCCCCCAGTCTCAATACGGCATCACATTCAGCATTAACAGCACAAATAGTTCTATCAGCACAAGAGGAAGTGAAAACCGGCTTTACGTTGTTGACCAGATGAATGTCCTGTATGTGTTCCCAAACACCAGTAGTAGTATTTGGAACATATTGAGCCCAATCTATCACTTTCCATTTTCTTCTGATATAGACACAACCAGAGGTGGGATCATCAAAGATCTGGTCTTTGTATGAAGCAGCAGGCAAGGTACAAATATCATCATTGTCAAAAAATGGACTTCCGGTCAGGGTAGTATCAGGTGGTATAGCAGTGCAATCTGTATAAGATGTATCAGCCGGCCAGTGTATATCATCTATAGTCAGAGGATCGGCGTCAATTATGGTAATTATTTGTTGTATGGCAAGGGTGTTTCCAGCTCCATCCGTAACAACAAATCGTCTGATGATGTTGCCGTTGTTGTGGGGGCCACGCTGGTCCAAGGGAGGCAATTCAGCTAAATTAAGGCTGGATGTGCAATTATCAGTAACCCAGCCATCATATTTAGGACCAATAAAAAGTGGATCGTCGATTTCTATTTCCGCCCTGTCAGATGAATTAAACACAATGGTTCCAAATTCTTCCAGGTCGTTTAAGTGGATGTCATAGTCACAGCTCACTGTGATGTTAGGAAGCGGCTCTTCGAGTACAGGGGCCAACTTATCTTTTACAGTTATTGCTACCATACAAGTATTAGAATTACCTGCTGCATCCGTAACCCTTACAATTACTTGCTGAGTTAGGTTGACATCTGCACAACAAAATCTTACAGTATCCAACCATTGGTCTCCATTAGGTGCACAGACCACATCCATCCTCCTCGCTTTAACGATTAGAGGAAGCGGGCAATTATCAGAATAACTCAACAACAAAGACAGCGCTGTTTTATAATTGTCACCGTAACTTAGGTTCAGGTCAAGGGGGCCTTTACAATTGATATTGGGGGCTTCATCATCAACCACAGTTATATTTTGGGTTTGGGTAGAAGTGTTTCCACAAGCATCTGTAGCAGTCCAGGTTACCATTGTAATTCCCGACTGAAATACATTGCCAGCAGGATTTCTAACAAGTGTGGTGCCTCCATTGCAATTGTCGGTCACTGTAGGATTTAGCAGATTGACCACTGCCTGACAAACACCTGCATCAGTTCCTGCAGTTATATCGGCAGGATCGGTTATCACCGGAGGAGTGGTATCATTTAATGTTATGTTTTGTTGACAACTGGCAGCATTGCCACTTTGATCGCTCACAAAATAAGTTCTTACTACAGTTCTCGGACAAGTTCCCACTGCTGGGCTATCAATGCTGGAAATGCTTGCAGGATTGATGGAACAGTTGTCTTCCGCAAGGCCGCCTTGTGCTGTATATTGAGCAAAAGTTACGGCTGCTGCAGGCACTGTACATTGAATGGTTACATCTGTTGGGCATCGCAATACCGGATAAATACTATCTGAAACAATCACTTGTTTGATACAAGTGAATGTATCATTGCAAGCTGTAATTAAAGTAAAGGTAACATTGGTGGTTCCCAAAGGATAAGTATTATTGGCAGGCCCGTTGTTGTAAAATGTATCTACTTCACAATTTTTATGAACAGGAGCATTCAACAAAACAACTGCAGAACAAAGTCCCGGGTCTGTATTAACGGTTACTGCAGGTCCACAGTTCAGTCCGTTTGCATCCTTAATTACAAAAAATTGCGAGCAGGTATCTGCATTTCCGAACCAATCTTCTATTCTATATTGCCTTTCAATGGTGCGATTACATCCTGTGGTAGTAGTATCATCTCCAATCCAGGAGAAGAACGAGGCAGGGATAAATACACTAAAAGTCTCATCGCTCACATCACCGCCTGCTGCTTCAAATTCCGCCAATGTGCCAAATGGAAGTGGTACCAGATTAAGGTCACAAACTGTATCGGGTAGCGGGCAAAATATTTGAGGAGGTAAGGTATCAAGAATACTAATTAAGACTTTACAATTTAAACTATCTCCACAATCGTCTTTAGTTGTAAGTACAATACATGTAGGCGGATCAAAAAGATCATTTAAGCCGTACACCAGAGAATCTGGTTCTCTTCTGATGCTGTCATACAGAAAAAATGTGAGAGGTTCGCAAGCAGGAGTTGTAGAAGCGCTGTTGTATAAATCACTAGCCCTGATGACAATGCCCATCGCAGTAACATCATAAAAAAACACTGTATCCGATTTACAACTCAATTCTACAGAGTGATTTACACTTAAACTAGCAGATCTGGAATCATTGCTTCCATCATTCGTTACTGTACAATTTGCAAAATCACTTGCATTAACCGTCGATATAGCAGGAACACCGGTTATGACGAGTCCTTCTACCGTAACAATGATATCTCCACCTGATCCAGCAGGTAAGATAACGTTATTATATCCATATAATGAGTTGTCAATGGCACTGTAGGTCCAGTCAAAAGAAGCACCAAAGCCCATGGCAGACACAGCAGCTGCTCCGCCTTGAGGGACGTATTGTTTTGGAGCTGGCATAGAAATTACAATTTCCAGACAGCCAACTGCCAATTGCCCACCTCCGGCCGGAGATGTAGGATTGATCATTACATTGGAAGTCAATGTAGCTGTCTCGCCAATTGAAATGTTGGTTGGTGAAAATACAGCAGAATTGACTACAAAATCAATTTGTGCTGATGCGCTATTAGCTGCAAATATGGTGCAAACTGCCATAAAAAGCAGATACACGTACTTTCTTGTTTTAACAGCAATGCTGAAAATAATCGGTTTCTTCATGGGAAAAGATTTAAATCCAAAATAAATCGGTCGTTGTTTTGGGATGGGACCTGGATTTTCCAATCTTGGCAATGTACTTTTACATCGAAGTTCAAAGGTAAGCATCAAATAACATATTACGAATATTTTTAATATGTTATTGTTTAATTTTTATTTTCATATATTTTAATTACTGAAAAATAATCCTTTATATCATTATTATTTAGATATACGTCGGAATCAGGAAGATAGAATTTAATCAATTAATGGAAAAATCAAGATAAGGCTCCAGCCTTTGTATTTCTTCCTCGTCGAACAACTTTGTGGCCTTCAGATCGGATAGAGTTTTCAATTGCCCCCTATTTTTGATATACCTGCTGAGTATCGTTGCCTTCTTCTTTCCAATGTAAGGATGTGTCGCAATCTGTGATTCAGTGCACTGATTGATAGGTAGTTTTGTTATTAGACTTTTGTCAACCTCCAACAAATGGGAGATGGCAAGAAAAGTTTCTGCTTTGAGACCATAAACTTCTTCCAATTGCTCAATGTTAACAAATCCCCCTAACCGCTCTTTGTACCTAACAATCCTCCCCGCCAATTTTTCACCAATACCTTTTATCAACTGCCATTCAAAGCTGTCAGCCTCATTAATCTGGATGATCCTGATTTTTACGGTAGGTATAGTACTTTGAAAAGCTGCTTGTTTTTTATCAGAAATGTTGCCATCTGAAAACTCTTCTAATTTAGTACCCTCTCCTTTTGATGCTCCTGTTCCTAAAACCAGTAATGAATCCAATCTTGATTGATACTTCTGCATTCCATAAACTTTGTAAAACTGCTCTTTGCTTCTAAATTTTGCACCTTTCGAGCGGTACTTCATAAAGATCTTTGAAGTTTTGGCATCCACTCCCAATAACTTTAAACTATCCTCACTGATTGTATTGGGATCAAAATGAAATACCTGATTTGGCATACCCGGTACTCTCCTTTTTTGAATGGCCTTTATTTTAGAGCGAACAGCATTTTCTTTTGATTTTGTCTCTACATTTTGTGCAACTGCTTGTTCAAAAGGAATGACTTTGGTTTTCTCAAATCGATAAATTGAGTACATCATCAAAATAAAAAGTGAAGCCATCAGAAAAAAAACAAACAACGATCTCCTTTCGGCCCTGGTAAAATAGGTAATACTAGTGTTTTTCATAGTTTGGCAATTTAAAAGGTGGTGTCAAAATGATGGAACCGCTGTCATGTACAGAATACAAAACCAGATTGTGTTCTAATGCATATTTTTTCCATTGCTCCAGCATTTTTCCTTTGATTTCAGCATTTAACAGCATGGGCGCCGGGTAATATAATTTTTGCAAAGGCGGCCATAGTTTACCCATTATCAGGTAAACACTTGGGGAATTTACCAGCTGTAATTCCTCTTGTTTGTAGATAACAGCAATTTTCAACTTATTATATTTAATCTCACGTGATTGTATTTCCAAATTATTCAAAACCCATTTTTTTGAAGAGCCCCTAACAAAATTTGTCTTTTCTATATGATGTCGGGCCCTATGTCCTGCATACATATAATCAGCATAAGGAGATACGGCGATAGAATCTCCATAGGAGAAACACACATGACCGATAAAAACATCTGCGAGAGACACTTTTTTATGATCATAAACCGTGATTAATACTTGCGTATTTTCTGACCAGCTACTAGCAATACGCCAAACAAGCCCAATAGCTAAAAATGAAGTCATAGCCATAATTAAACCCACCGTTCTGAATTTCACAAAGACCATCAAAGTAATCGATGAAAGGCTGTAAAAAATAAATTCAGGCATGCTTAGATAGATGTTATCAATACAAGCCAAAGGAAGAGATTCCACCCACTGAACCGAGTGAATAAAATAGGTGAGCATAAAATCTAATCCCATGGATAATACATTATTGACTTCCGGCATGATAAAATCTGTCAACAACAACAATAAACCCAATTTCAAAGACAAGGCTGATAACCATACCGGAATAAAACCGGATAACGCAAAATAAAGAGGAAACTGGTTAAACAAATAAATAGTGAGGGGCCCAACAAGAATCTGCGCAGCAATGGATGCTGAAATATATTGCCACATCCAATTTGAGAATGGGTCAGCGGGCTGCCACCATCCCAATATGATGGGTTGAAAATACATAAGGCTGAGCAAGGCCAGGTAGGAAAATAAAAATCCGGCATTAAAGATTTGGGTCGGGTCAAAGATCAACATTATAGCTGCACAAAAAGCCATTATATTATAGGTAGAGTGATGATGACGAAGTGTTTTTCCATATAAAATCAAAGTAAACATCAAAACGGACCTTATTATGGCAGATTCTGCACCTGTCATGAATGAAAAAAACCACAACAGGAATATAATAGCAATGGAAGGAATAATCCCACTTTTACGCCGCCTGAAAGTGAGCTTGTTCATGGTCTTTAGCAAGATCTCTGCAATGACGGCAAGATGCATGCCCGATACGGCAAGGATGTGCATGGATCCTGATGCTGAAAATGAGCGATAAAGATCATCTTCAACATCTTGTCGGTATCCCAAGACCATGGCTTTGGCAATGCCCAGGGACTCACCTTTCAGATATTTTTCAAATATGCTAAGGCATTGGTTTCTGAGGTTCATACTTGACTGTCGAAAAAAGCCTAATTGGTCAGATGCCAAATGCACCACTTCGTTTGATGTGTACAGTTGATGTGTAATTTTTTGCCTCCTTAGAAATTTGGCAAAATCGAAGGTTTCAGGATTGGTATTTTTTGCAATCTTACTTAAAGTACCCCACACACAAATTCTATCACCGGGAGCCGGTAAGAATTCTCTTACAGCATCCTGGTTGAAGGAAAGTTGAATTGGGTTCCTTGCTTTGCAGCAAATGCTGTCATAACAAATGAACTCAACTTCCAGGGTTGTTCGGTAATTTTTACGCCGATTTGGGTATTCTTTTATCACCCCAATAACCCTTACCTCCTTATCCTCTTTTACAAAATGACCATAGTGTATACCTCCTTGTGGGAGGTTGTGTAAATGATGAGACAGAAATCCCAATCCAAAATACAATATCAAAATTAAGTAGCCAGCAACAAATGGGTACCTAATAGAAGAAGTGTAAAAAAAATCGTTGGCAATGACAACTGCTGCCGTAATGGTCAAACAAAAAACAACCATCCAAATCTCTGTGGTTACAAATTCTCTCACCAGGATTCCGGCAATTATAGCAAGGCAGGGTCTGAGGTAGGGAAACAACCTCCAGGGTATCATAGCATTCTTTTGCGTTCATTGCAAAATTATATCACCTTGTGGACAGCATCAAGGGCTTTCAGGTTAAATAACTCTTAAAACTTACAATCAGTGAGGATTTGCTGCTTCGTCTTTTTTCCTCTTTTTCCACCACACATAGCCCAGAAAACCGACCAAAAGATATGGGAGGGCAAGCATGTATAAAATCCCTGCATTGAGTGCTCTGCCTTCTGTCCCTCCGTTTTTAAGATTACTTTCGGCTGACATTTTACACATAGGGCATTGCGCTGTCATTTCTGGCAAAATCAAAACAATCAGAAGAAAGATCATTCCGGCTAGAACCACAAGCTTTTGTAAGCCGCGCTTTTTCATGCGTAACAAGGATAAAGCATAAGATAACAAAGTGGCCCTGTTATCGCAACATAAAGCCATACAGGATAAACATATTTAGCAATTTTTCGGTGCTTTTCAATCTCATGCGTATAGCCTCTGATGAAGGTAATCAGTATGAAAGGCAGAGAAAGTCCGGCCAATACAATATGGCTCACCAAAAGCACAAAATAAAGGGTTCTGGATGCGCCTTCAAAACAATACTTTGTTTCTTCCGTGGTAAAGTGGTACAAAACGTAACACAATAAAAACAAGGCTGAAAAAATCATTGCACCATAGATTGAGACCTGATGGAGACGGATGTTTTTTTGTTTTACAAACCAAAGAGCAGCAATCAAACAAATAGCTACCAAGGTGTTTAAAATGGCATGAACCGGTGGCAAGAATGAAAAATCTATTCCAAGATCTATTTTCACCCTCCTCATAATGCCAACCAAAACCAAAACAAGGGCAGAAACAACGTAGGCTATTCTGTTTAATTTGGTAGCCAGTTCAGGCTGTGGGCTTAATTGAAAGTCTTTTGTTTGCAAAATTTTTATTTTTCCTTATATAATGGTAGTAAGACAGTTATGTGTCCCGCCAGCTTTTTCATATCATTTTCATTGCCTGTATATTTGTACCTCAGCATCCCCAGGGTGTCCAGTATCAGATAATTTGAGCTTGGATAAGTAAATTTCAATGAATTGAAGACAGAAGAATCCAATTGAAAATAATTACGCATATTTTTAACATCTGCCACCTGTTGCTTTTTTAGCAAATATGGCATAACCTCAGTAGTGTCCATATAACCTACCATTTGAAATCCCTGTGCGTCTTTAAATTGATCAAACAAGTTAAGTTGCTGATCTTTATTTTCGTTCAATGCAATTACGGTGCATCGGCCTTTCACCAAAACAGGATCACCATTTTCCGTTAGAGATTCTTTGAGTGGAAGTGAGGTTTTTAAATCATCAATCAGGGTTTTTCGAAAAGTGAATCCTTGCCGTAGGTAAAGATAGGCCCCCAAAGGGAGACCTATTAGCACAAAAACAAGAATTATTGAATTGAAATATTTCTTCATGATTAAGTTGCTTTTTTAACAAAATAAAAAGCATTAAGTTGAAAGTAACATTTAAAAAAAAAGCGGGAAAATCCCGCCTTTTATTATTTGTGTTCTGCGTGTTCTATCACTGCGGCAGATTTAAGGTTGTGCACCTTGGCTCTGCTATTCTGCCAATAATTACCTTCATAAGTAAAAGCGATAATGGCCCACACCAAAAGCAAGGTAGGAATTAGTACCGTTTTCACCAATGCTGGCACCTCATATTTCATGTGCATGAATTCGTAAATAATCAGATAGGCTTTTACTACGCTCATGATGATCATCACTCCACCTATTAACCAGTGAGGCATGTGAAAGCCATCGATTATATATCCTTTACCCGTGAGGGCAAAAATCACCTCCGCAATGGTAATGACTGCTAATACCAAAATGGTCTTGGTAGCTATTTGTTTAGATTCTGTATATGAATGTCCCATTTTTATTAATCTTTGAAGGTATTAGAGAAGATAAAATAATAAGAATACAAAGACCCAAACAAGGTCTACAAAGTGCCAATAGAGTCCTATTTTCTCTACCATTTCGTATTTATTTTTCCTTTTTTCATAAAGACCAGATGCCGCATTTAAACAGATGATCAAAAGAAATGCTACTCCTGAGAAGACGTGAAAACCGTGAAACCCGGTAATGAAAAAGAAAAGAGCTCCAAAAGCTTTTGGTCCAAATTCCAATCTTTTGGTTTGACCGGCATCCTGTCCGTCAGCCACCTTATAAGCAAGTTGCTGAAAATGGCCATCGTGTTGATGAATCAGGTAAGAAGTACCCGCCTTGAAAGTATCTCCTTTTTTAACATCATGCCCATCTTCCAAGTAAACCCCATTTTCTGTATGGGTGCCAAATGGATTGACTTTGATTGTCATGTGTTCCGATCCCATTAAAGTGGTCCATTCCCATGCCTGACATCCTAAGAACATCAAGCCACCGATAATGGTTAATAACATCCATTTTACTACACCACTTTTATTTTCTTGTTGACCCTCCTGAACAGCACGAACCATAGTAAATGAACTCGCTAAGAGCACAAAGGTCATGATGGTCACAAAAATAAGAGGTTTGTGATGAATACCCCCAGGCAAAGAACTGAATACGAAGTCAGGAACAGGCCAGGAAGACATACTAAACCTTAAAGCACCATAAGCAATCAAAAATCCTGCAAATGTAAAGGCATCCGACAAGAGAAAATACCACATCATCAGTTTGCCATAGCTGGCCTTAAACGGCTCACTACCACCATTCCATGATGGTGCTGAGTGATCTCCGTGCAATGCTATTGTTTCTGAAGCCATTAGTTAGTTTTTATTATCTTATTACATTTAAAAATACAAATAAATATATCCACAGACCTCCCAAAAAATGCCAGAAATGGAGGACCATCTCTATTTTATTTTTCCGGGATTCAGTGTATTTCAAAGGTGAAGTAAAGGCCAACAGACAAGTTACTGCCAATGCCGTAATACCTCCTAAAACGTGTGCTGCATGTGCACCTGTTATCAAATAAAAAAATGAACCTCCTACATTGGCTCTCAGATCTACTCCACTTTTAAACAGGGCTATCCAACCTTCGTATTGCAAAATCATAAAGGCAAAACCTAAAGCTGTAGCCAATAACAACATTGTTTTGTAGCGCTGCCATTGGTGAGTTCTAAATGAATTATACGCCAAATGAAGCAAAATACTGGACAAGATTATGACCACCGTACTTATAAAAAATACATTAGGCATGGAAAATTGAAGCCAATTTCCAGCTCCTTGTTTAACAATATAGGCACTGGTAAATGCACCAAATAGCATGATCATGCTCGCCATACCAACCCATAGTGCAAATAACTGGGGATTTAATCTTCCTGTACCGTCCTCTCTTTTGAAAATTGTTGCTTCCATCTCTAATCTTAGTTGTTAAATAATGAAACCAATAGAATCAAAGGCATATAAAAAAAAGAGGAAAACATTAAAATGAGTCCACTATTTCGGTCAAATCTTCTGTAAAAGGAAAGGCTGAAATAAGCAAAAGCTATAGTCAGTGTTATATTAACTATAAAAGCCAAATTATTAATATCCCCATTTAAATATAAATAACTTAATACGGGTATAATTAAGGAAGTGTATAATAAGGCATATAAGCCAACATTGCGATCAATGACACCATCTTGTTCCGGCAATAATCTGTAACCCGCCTTTTTATAATCTTCAAAGCCAAGAAAGCCAATTGACCAAAAATGAGGAAATTGCCATAAAAACTGAATTGCAAATAAGCCCAATGCCAAAGTTGTTATTTGTCCTTGTGCTGCCGTACAGCCTATGAGAACAGGAAGAGCACCGGGTACCGCCCCAACTGCTACAGCCAGAGTAGAATATCTTTTTAGTGGTGTGTAAACAAATGCATAGAGCACGAACGACAACATGCCCATAACTGCTGTGATGGGATTGATCATTGAAAGAAGGGTAACTCCTGCCAAACAAGCCAAACCTGCAAACAAAACGGCTTCACTTATTTTCATTCTACCCGTTGCCAATGGACGCTCTTGCGTTCTTTTCATCAACGCGTCATAATCCTTTTCCAAAACTTCATTGATGGCATTGGCGGCAGCCGTGATTAAAAAACCACCTATACCCAACAATATAAAAGTAGGAATATGAAACGACTCACCCGCTGCTATTGCATAACCCAAAAGAGAAGTAAAAACCACTGTAAGGCTCAGTCTGGCTTTAACTAATTGAACGTAATCAGCCCACTTGCTATAGGACTGTACGACAATCTCTCTGGATGAATTTTGATGATTCAAGGTGCTAAACAGCTTTTTTAATTATAATTAATGATCCCCTACTTCGCCCTCTTTCAATGGCTCGTATTGTGGCACAAACTCTCTTTCATCTTTATTGTAGTCATATGCCCAACGATGAACAGCAGGAATGTTACCCGGCCAGTTACCGTGAATAGGTTCAATCGGTGTTGTCCATTCAAGGGTATTGGCGTCATAAGGATTCTTTTGTGTTAATTTTCTACCTTTCCAAATGCTGTAAAAGAAATTCACAACAAAAATCAGTTGTATTACAAATGCAAGGATTGCTGCTACGGTAATGAATTTGTTCATTTCCGCAAAGTGTTTAAAGGCATCAAAAGTATCAAAACTGTAATATCTTCTTGGTACGCCAGCCATACCCAAATAGTGCATAGGCCAGAAAATGGCGTAAGCAAGGATCAAAGTACCCCAGAAGTGAATTTTGCCTAATGTTTCATTCATGAACCGCTGATACATTTTTGGATACCAATGGTAAACACCGGCAAACATGCCAAAAAAAGCTGCAACGCCCATAACGATGTGGAAGTGAGCTACTACAAAGTAAGTATCGTGCATTTGGATATCGATGGCAGAGTTACCCAAAAAGATACCTGTCAAACCACCTGAAATAAACATGGAAACAAAACCGATTCCAAAAAGTGAAGCTGTATTAAATCTAATACTTCCTCCGTATAAAGTAGTAATCCAGTTGAATACTTTTACAGCAGAAGGTACTGCAATAATCAAGGTAAATACTACAAAGAAATTACTGATAAATGGATTGACCCCTGCCATAAACATGTGGTGTGCCCATACGATAAAAGACAGAAAGCCAATAGCAAGAATAGAGTACACCATGGCTCTGTAGCCAAAAATAGGTTTTCTGGAATGTACAGAAAGTACTTCAGAAACAATACCCATGGCTGGAAGTATGATGATGTACACTTCAGGGTGTCCAAGGAACCAGAAAAGGTGCTGGAATAATATAGGACTACCTCCTACTCTATCCAAAGCCTGACCACCAATAAAAATATCACTCAGGTAAAAACTTGTCCCTAAACTTCTGTCGAATATCAACATAAAAAAGCCAGAAGCCAATACCGGAAATGATAACAAACCTAATATTGCTGTTACAAAGAAGGCCCATATTGGCAGTGGAAGTCTCCACATGCTCATGCCTTTTGTACGTAAATTTAAAATGGTTGTGATATAGTTGATACCACCTAACAAAACAGAAACTACAAACAGGGTTAAACTCACCAGCCACAGTGTCATACCGGTACCCGAACCCGCCGATGCCTGTGGCAATGCGCTTAATGGAGGATAGGCTACCCAACCACCCGAAAATGGGCCTGTGCTTAAGAAAAGAGAATAAAACATGACAACACCTGCCAAAAAGAAAAACCAATAAGACAACATATTGAGGAAAGGTGAGGCCATATCACGAGCTCCAATCTGGAATGGAATCAACAAGTTGCTAAATGTACCGCTTAATCCCGCCGTAAGTACAAAAAATACAATAATGGTGCCGTGCATAGTAACCAACGCATAATAAAATTCAGGTGAAAGTTTACCTATTCCTTCTGCATCTACTACAATCCACTTGCCCAATACTGGTTTTAACCAAGCCAGGCTCTCTTCAGGGAAGCCCAGTTGAAGTCTGAATACAATTGACATTGCAGCTCCAATTATGGCCCAAATGATACCTGTAACCAAAAATTGTCTTGCAATCACTTTGTGATCCATAGAGAATACATAGTGATTCAAAAAGCCAGACCTGTATTTATCACCATGGTGATGATCATGGAAGTGATCATTGAAACCTTGTTCCTCGATCAGGATATCTTCCCTGGTTTTTACACCTACTTCTGCCATTTTATTTATGGTTGTATTTTTATAATTAAATTACTCTCAATTCTGTTCTACGATTCTTCGCCTTGCCTTCCTCCGTATCATTGGTTTCCATAGGTTTGGTATCACCATACCCATTGACTACTAATCTCGATGCAGCAATTCCCTGACTTACCAATCTGTCTCTGACACTGGTAGCTCTGCCCATAGAAAGGGTTCTGTTGGAAGCTGGATCGCCAACGTTATCGGTATGGCCAGCTACTTCCAATCTGATATGAGGGTGTTTTTTCAACATACCTGCAATATAGTCCAACTCATGGTTAGAAAGAACATCCAGATTGTTGGATCCTGTATCAAAGAAAACGTATTTCAACCTCAGTGTCAATACATCAGCGGTCATTGTTGTATCTCTGCCGGCAGCGAGTTTTGCCCAAAGTGGGTCAATTGTTGAATCTAATTCAGCTTTACGATCATCAATTTCATAGTCCAAAAGCTTTTGATCCTTAAATGGATCCGCATCTGTTCCTCTTATACTTGCTTTATAAAAAGAAGGTAGTCCCGCAGCCCATGTATCATATTCTTCTTTACTGACTATTTCCACTATTCTTCTCATAGAATAATGTCCTTTACCACATAATTCAGCGCAGGCCAATTCATAATTAAATTTTTCCCATCTTTTCGGACCTTCCGGGTCAGCTGGATCATAAGGCCCATTCCATTCAGGATAAGCACTCAATTCCTGTCTCATCTGTGCCGTAGTTTTGGTGGGCTTAAAGATAAAGTAGGTGGGTAGCCCAGGAACTGCGTCCATCTTAACCCTGAAATGAGGTAAGTAAAAGTTGTGCAAAACATCTTTAGCCGTAATTCTAACTCTTACGGTTGAATCTACCGGCAATTTAATTACATCTGAACCAGAAAGGACGGCGTCATCCATACTGGCTTTATCGTTAAAATTAACACCCAATGGGTTGTTTGACATATTGATCAGTCTGAAATCTTTGTCTCCAATCTTACCATCTTTGCCCGGATATCGGATATCCCATGCAAATTGATAACCTGTAGCTTCGATTTCAAGAAATTTATCTTCAGGACCTAAATCAGGCATCACATTGTTCCATACAACAAGACCGTTGGCTACCAGGAAGGCCATGACAACAGCAGGAATTGCGGTCCAGATGAGCTCCAGTTTAGTATCATGAGCAAAAAAGGTTGCTTTTCTACCTTGCTGCATTCTGTATTTGTAGGCATACCAAAATAATAAGATATGCGTGATTACAAATACAATGCCTGTGAAGATCAGTGTTACATTAAACAAGGAGTCCACCTCCTTGCCATGCTCTGAGGAAGCTTCCCAAGGGCCATAGCCTAACATATAATCTCTGTAATACCAGGCAGAGTAAATACAACCTACCAGGAAGACAACCATAAACACTACCAACCACCTGCCGGTACTGTCATTGCCGGCCCTCATTACGGCCTCTTCTCCTCTGATCTTTGCGGCTAAATCATTGACTTTACCCAGCTGAACCGTAATAACAGCAATTAAGGCAAAAATGATGAGTGCACCAAAAATAGTCATTGTATGTCTTTTTTAATTTCTTTCTAAGTGATTATACGTGATGATGTAAACTCTCTTCTACGTATGGATCTTTTTCTGAAGTAAGCTTTGCTTTTGATAATGCGTTAAACATTACAAAAAGGAACAAGCCAAGGAAGCCCAGCATAGTTCCCAATTCTAACAAACCGGGGAAGGTAAAGCCCTGTACAAAAGAAGAAACATGTTCGGCTGCATGGCCATGGGCTTCTGCCGCACCATGTTCTGCCCCATGTCCGCCCACTTCATGAGCGGTGTGCAATACTCCTGGTTTCACCATAAGGAAAAAATCCAACCAGTGACCAATAAATACCACTATGGCTACAAACGAGAGTGATCCATTCTTCCATTTGGTGTCATTTCTCATTAAAACCAAAAATGGCAATACAAAGTTTATGACAAAGTTTCCAAAAAATAATACGGGATAGTTGTCATATCTTTCTTTGAAATAAATAGTTTCTTCTCCTATGTTGGCATACCAGATCAACATAAATTGTGAAAACCACAAATAGGTCCAGAATACTGAAATACCAAATATAAATTTACCAACATCATGCATGTGATGTTGTGTAAGGTTTTGATAGTAGCCTTTTGATCTCAAGTACATTAAGACCAAGGCGACAACACACATCATGGCAACAAATAAACTTGCCAATGAATACCAGGCAAACATGGTTGAATACCAGTGAGCATCCACACTCATAACCCATTGCCAGATCAACACTACAGAGGTAAATCCAAAGATGGGCAAAAACATAGCTGCAAAAGTTCTGATGCGACGGTGGGTGGCAAAGTTTTCTTCTCCGTGAGATGATTCCTCAGCAATTGATAGCGATCTGAGTTTCATGGCGATAAAAACATAAGCTGCGCCTATCAAAATAGTTCCAAAAAGATACCAGTTTTTGTTGAGGAAGCCTGATTTACCTTTTAATATTTCATCTGTAGCCACACTGTTGTCATCTGCCCAATGGTATAGATGATTCATGTGCATGTAGACAGCAACTCCGATTAAAGTCATGATGACAAAACCCGGCAACAAATAAGTTGATATTGATTCAAATACTCTTTTGAAGGCTGTATACCAACCTGCATAGGCGGTAATGCTGGCAGCCATAAAAAAAGTTGCCATAATGGCTATGCCGGTAAAGAATACGGAGTTGTGCAAAACATTTGACCAAAACCTGGTATGGCCGTGATCATCTCCCATCCATGTAAGTACCAGACACAACAATCCTATTCCCATCATGCTGAATAAGATGGTTCGTAATGTATTGGTAATGGTATATTGATTCATTTTTCTTTGCCTGATTTTATTGCCAATTAATGTTTTTCACCGTGTCCTTCTACTGAATGCGGCATTGCTTCCTTTTTGGCTGCTGTATCTTGAACAGCAACCTGAGGTGCTGCCTTTGGAATAGAAGCAAAAGGTACATCGACACTGTTTAAAGTGTTTGCTTTTTCGCTATAGACAAGATTTTTGGAAGTAGCTTGAAGGGATCTGATGTAATGAATCACTTCCCATCTCTCTTTGTAAGACAACTTATCTGAATATCCGCCCATTACATTTCTACCATACATAATTGAATGATAATATCTACCATTAGAGGAATTGATAAAATCATCCAACAAAAAGTTAGCTGGCTGAGCAGGGTATTTTCCGTCATCTCTTACCAGATAGCCTGCACCATCTCCTTTTTCACCGTGACAAATACCACAGTAGATATTGTACAAGGCTTTACCCTTTTCCAAACCTGAAGCAGTGATTGGATATGGGTTGTTGATAATCTCTGCGGTAGCCCTTGCCCTTTCCTCCTCGGTATCTGCATAATAATAAGGCACACTGCCATTAGGTGAAAAATGGCGACCATTTCCCATTCCTGAGGTACCGTCGGTGCTGCCAACATAGCCTCTGGCAATGGTTCCTGCTACAGGCTTACGCGGCGTTGAAAACTCATAGAGGTCTTTTTCTGATCCCCACCTGTTTTGATAATAATAACCGTATGTATTGGCCTCATATGCAACAGAATGGGCCATGTCAGGCATGTATTCGCTTCCTGTGCTGTTTCCTCCCGGCTTTTGGCATGAAAGTGCCAACAACGACACCAGGGCTAAAAACAGGATGTATTTGCTGTTATTCATCTTGTTGGAATGCATTAAAGGTTTTTTGAATTTACCTCAGCTGCACCCGTTGCACTAAATAATGCACGGGCATCAGCTTCATTAACATAAGCCTTGTCAAATGCAAGGCAAAATTTATCATCTGAAATTCGGTCATCCAGCGTAGGATTGGTAACACCAGGGCCTAAACCACAGATGATGTAAAAAGTTACCACCATGCCCACACAGGCAAACAACACCGTTAACTCAAAGGTAATGGGAATAAAGGCCGGTATTGACCAATATGGTTTACCTCCAAATATGGTTGGCCAATCTTTGGTAAAAATCCAGGTCATACTTAAAAATGCGGTCAGTGTGCCCAACATTCCATAGATAAATCCTGCTATGTGGATTCTTGATTCCTCCAATTCAAGCAATGGATCAAGACCGTGGATAGGAAATGGAGTAAACACATCCATTATTTCCATGTGCCCAGCCTTGGCTTTTTTTACTGCCTTGAGCAAGTCTTGCTCATCATTGTACAATCCGAAAATTACTTCTTTATGTGCCATGTTAAATTTTCCGCTAAGTGATTAATGGTGATCGTGGTGAACTTCTTCCTGGTGACCATCATGGTGATGTGAAGCACCCTTGTATTGGTTTCCGGAAACCTTAAGAATACTCTTAATCTCAGCAACCGCAACTACAGGGGCAACCCTTGAAAAGATGAGGTAGCAGGTAAAGAATAATCCTAATGATCCAAGGAAAATTCCTATTTCGACCCATGTTGGTGAATAGTAAGACCAGGAAGATGGTAAATAATCTCTTGCCAAAGTGGTAGCAATGATAACAAAACGCTCAAACCACATTCCAATATTGATTAATATTGAAAGGAAGAAGGTCAACCAAATATTTCTTCTCCATGATTTCTTCCAGAATAACTGTGGAGATACCACGTTACAAAACATCATTCCAAAATAAGACCACCAGTAAGGCCCAAGAGCCCTGTTAAAGAAAGCAAATTGCTCATAGACATAACCTGAATACCAGGCAATAAACAACTCTGTAAGATAAGCAACACCCACTATGGTACCTGTAAGCAGGATTACCTTATTCATAGATTCGATGTGCTCTATGGTGATATAATCTTCTAATTTTAAAAGTTTTCTAGTGATCAGCATCAGGGTCAATACCATGGCAAAGCCCGAAAAGATTGCACCCGCTACAAAGTAAGGAGGAAAAATGGTAGTATGCCAACCCGGTATTACTGAGGTGGCAAAGTCAAAACTTACGATGGTGTGTACTGAAAGTACGAGTGGTGTTGAAAGGCCTGCAAGTACTAACGACAAAGCTTCCCACCTCTGCCAGTGTTTGGCTGATCCTGTCCAACCAAAAGAGAGAAAGTTGTAAACTTTTTTTCTCATACCCTTTGCCCTGTCTCTTACCGTAGCAAAATCCGGAACCAAACCTGTATACCAGAATAACAAGGAAACGGTAAAGTAAGTACTGATGGCAAATACGTCCCACAACAATGGTGAGTTGAAGTTTGGCCAAAGTGGTCCCCTTGTATTTGGGTATGGAAAAATAAAAATAGCGAGCCAAACCCTACCCATGTGGATGATTGGGAACTGACCTGCGCAAATTACGGCAAAAATAGTCATCGCTTCTGCAGCTCTGTTTACCCCCGTTCTCCATTTCTGGCGGAAGATCAACAAGATTGCGGAGATCAATGTACCCGCGTGACCAATACCTACCCACCAAACAAAGTTGGTGATATCCCAACCCCAACCAATGGTTCTGTTTAGGTTCCAGGTACCGATACCGTGATAAATTGTCCATCCCACCGTAAAAACAAATACTGCTAAAAAAGTTACGGCTACAATAAAACCAAGCATCCACGACATAGGTGGAGTCTTCTCTGTGGGTGAGATAAGATCCTCCGTAATTTGGTGGTAAGTCTTATTACCCGTGATAAGTGGTTCCCTTATTAAGCTTACTGGTGAACTCATTCAATGGTATTTTTAAATATTAAGCTTCTAAAGATTCGTCTCTGTTATTGACTTTCATTGTATAGTTGACGGAAGACCTAACATTGACTTCCTCTAATACAATGTAATTCAGTGGACTTTCCAGCTTCGCAGCCAGATCGTCTTTGGCATTCATATCACCAAAAGTGATGGCACCTGTAGGACAAGCAGTTTGACATGCTGTTCTGACATCTGCATCTCTTAAAGTTCTTCCTTCATTTTTGGCAGTAAGTTTACCTTCCTGCAACCTCTGAACACAGAAGCTACATTTTTCTATTACTCCCCTGCTTCTAACCGTTACATCCGGGTTCAACACCATACGAGTGAGGTTGTCTGCGCCATAAGGAATTTCCTCACCAAATTTTTTAATCTGGTTGGCCGGGAATAAATCTGCTGTGGTATAATCCAACCAGTTAAACCTCCTTACTTTATAAGGACAGTTGTTGGCGCAATACCTGGTTCCGATGCACCTGTTATAGGTCATTTGGTTCAAGCCCTCACCACTGTGGTTGGTGGCATTTACCGGACACACATTCTCACACGGTGCATTGTCACAATGTTGGCACATCATAGGTTGATATACTGTATTGGGATTTTCAACACTTCCGTAATAATATCTGTCAATTCTCAACCAAGCCATCTCGTGGTGTCTGGAAACCTCTCGCTTTCCAACAACGGGTACGTTGTTTTCAGACATACAAGCCACTGTACATGATCCGCAACCTATGCAGGCATTGAGATCCACATGCATTCCCCAGTGGTGACCTTTTGCATACAATGCATCGTGTCCACGATAAATTTGTTTGCTGTTGAGAAACTGAGCATGTTCTCTTTTTTCTTTGACTTCTGCTACACTTTCTTTCAGGTCTGCGATGTTGGTAGTATAAATGATTGACCTGTCTGTTATTGCTCCCTGGAATCCTTTGGCTCCTGTGAAGTAATCAAAAAATACGGTAGCTGCTTCATCGGCATTGATCGTCTGACCGGTTGCCTTATCTTTATCCGTAACACCATAGGTATGGTGGTACTGTACACATCCAAATTCTTTTTCTTTTCCTTGTTTACCTGACACGGTAACTTTATCGCTAAAGTACTGCGGATAACCTCCTTTTCTGGCAACACAGGCATTCACGTTGACTCCTACATTGGTGCCACAATTGCCTGCTTCCATTCGGCCATATCCCAAAGCCAAAGCAACAGTGCCTTGCATCTGACCAAACTGTTGGATTACCGGAACTGTATATTTGACATCTCCTATGGTTACATCAACAAGGTCGCCGTCTTTTAATCCATTGAGCGCTTCAAACGCCTTATCTCCATCAAACTTAACTGGAACTGCCAGGTAGTTACCCCAAACTGTTCTGTCAACCGGATTTGGCATTTCCTGCAACCATGGATTGGTAGAATGTAAACCGTTTCCGATTCCAATGGGTTCGAAAAATGAAATTTCCATTGCTGATTTAGAAGGAACAGACACTTTTGAGAAATCAATAGCTGCATTGTTAAATGCCGGATTGCCTGAACCCGCTGAAACTACCAATCCATTGTGAAGTGAATTGTCCCAAAATGCCTGGAATGAGGCAAATTGATTTTGGCTGTTAAATACTGTTGATTGCCAGTTGGCTTTCAAATAATCATAATACGAAGGAGTTGCTACATCGGCCCATGTCAAAAATGACATTTCTGCCTGTCTTGAATCAAACAGAGGTGAAATGGTAGGCTGTATCAATGTGGTACATTCATCTGAAATTCTCACATCGCCCCAGGCTTCTAAAAAATGGGGAGTAGTTGCAACCCAGTCGCATAATTTAGTGGTTTCATCATTGGCAATTGACAATGCAATTTTGGTTTTTGCCTTTCCGATGGCATTGGCCAAAGCTTCTCCTTTTCCGTGGGTATAAACAGGGTTTGCTCCATATACAATCAATACGTCTACAGCACCGCTGTTTAATTCACTGAGAAGTTGGTCAAATGCAACATCATCTCCCTGTTTTCCATAGTAACTGGTTCCAGCCATTATGGTGGTACCATAGTTGCCAAGTGCCTGATTGATGGCATTGACCATTAATTGTTCCGCTACATTGGTAGAGGCACTTAGTACGATGGACTTGCCTCCATTGGCTTTCAATTGTTCTGCCACCTTAGACAATGCTTTTTTTGCATTGGCATTGAGTCCAAGATCTGGTGCACCTCCGCCAGTGACGGCATTGTACAAAAATGCTATAGCAGCACCTTGTTCTGATGGCTTAACCAAAATTCTGTTATCGGCATTGGATCCGGTAAGTGTCATATGGTTCTCTACCTGATAATGTCTCGACATAACAGGAGCGTTGACATCTTTAACTACCCTTTTCTGAACATAGTCTGCAGCAAATTTTTCCGGAGAAATCCAGGTACCTAAAAAGTCTGCGTTAAAACTAACAATCAGATCAGCTTCATTGAATTTATAAGTTGGAATGGCTCTTTTGCCAAAGTTAATGGCATTTGCATCCAACAAAGCGCTATATGAAACTGCATCGACAGCAACTGTTTTGGTTGCAGGGTATTTAGCAGTAAAATCTGCAATTGATTTCTGAGCCGTTGGACTTGACAATGACTCGGTAATGATTCTGATATTTTTAGCTGTGGCCAATTTTGCTTTTACCTCTTTGTCTAGGTCAGCCCATGTGGTTGACTGGAAACCATTGCCTGATTTTTTCAAAGGTGTGGCAAAACGATTGGTATCGTATAAACTTAAAACAGAAGCTTGTGCTCTTGCAGAAGTTTTTCCATAGTTGGAAGGAGCCATATCATTGGCTTCAATTTTAATGGGCCTGCCTTCTCTTGTTTTTACCAAAATCGATGCAACATCACCTCCATGTACAAAGGTACTTGCGTAATAATTGGCAATACCAGGTACAATGGCATCAGGCTTAGTAACATACGGCAATGCTTTTTTGATAGGAATGTCGCAACCGGCAGCAATGGTAGCTGCGCCTAAACCAAAACCTAGAAATTTTAAGAAATCTCTTCTGTTGGATCCTAAGGCAGCTGAAGTTTCCTCATTTGCCATAGTGTCTATGAGTGATAACTCCTGATTGCTTTGCTCAATGAACTTTTCACTGTGTACCAGATCTTGTTCGCCGATCCAAATGTTTTTTACCTCTTTTCTCATTATATCAATTGATGTGGTAATTCAATTTAAAGGATTGATCAATAATGGCATTTTTGACACTCAAGACCTCCGATGTCGGCCACTGTCACTTTTTCTCGCTTGCCTGACTTAAGTTCTTCATGCAAGCTGGTGTAGTTGGCGTAATAAGGATTGTCTTTGAATTTTACTTCCGCCTCTCTGTGGCAGTTGATACACCATCCCATTGAAAGTGGAGCATTTTGAGCAACTACTTCCATTTTTTCAACCGGACCGTGGCAAGTCTGACAGGCAACTTTTCCTACATTGACATGTTGGGCATGATTGAAATAAGCGTGATCCGGCAGATTGTGAATTTTTACCCACTCAATAGGACCCTGCACTTTATTATCAAGATCGCTGGTAAGGGATGCAACGATATCTTTCCATTGCTTTCTCACTTCAGCCTGACCGTTTTGATCAAGCGTAGTTAAGTTTTTAGCTGTTTTATATTCCTGTTCTATCCAGGCTGTAAATACAGCCTTGATGGAGTCATCGGGATAATTTTCGTAGTTATCAATGTACTTATTGGTAATAGGATTAAATCCAACCGAAGCAAAGATTTTCGTCAATTCAGCGGTTCCATATTTAGAGCCGGTTTTGATGGCCTTGTGACAATTCATACAGGTATTGGCAGCCGGAATTACACTGTGCTTTGATCTTCTGGCACCATCGTGACAATATTGACAATCTATCTTGTTTAAGCCGGCATGAGTCACGTGAGAAAACTTAATGGGCTGGTCAGGTGCATAACCTTGCTGCCTACCCAGGTCGACTGCTCTGGTTACTGTAGTATAACCTCCCAAGATGATACCTGCAAAAATCAGGAAAGATACCATCCCTTTCGATGTGAGTTTCTGCCACAATGTTTTATCCTCATAAGTTTGCCCCTGCTGTGCAGCCGCCAACTTGTTAAGGTTGCCAATGATTAGTGATAATAAATAAGAAAGCAAGGCAAGGAAAACTGTAATACCGATATAAAACCAGGTATTGTCTTTTTTCACTTCCACAACCTCCGTTCCGGCAGCTGCCCCCCCATTCTTGGGTGGATAAGTACCATCTGCGACCCCCTGAATGAATAACAGCATAGAAGCAATCTCATCATCTGTAAGATTGGGAAATGCTGTCATGACAGTTGGCTTATACTGATTCCAGACTTCAACTGCCCTAGGATGCCCCTTCTTGATCATGGCCTGAGAATTCCTGATCCAGGCATAAAGATTTTCTTTACTATCCCACTTTGCTTCAACTCCACCCAATGCAGGACCCGTCAATGCGGATTTCATGTTCTTGGCGTGACATGCAGCACAGTTGGCTGTAAACAAAGTCTTTCCGGCATCTGCTGAGACCTCTGCGCGTAGCAAAGTTCCGAACATCACCATCAAGACTACTGAAAGATGCTTGAGAACTGACTTGTTAAAAACCATCGTTTATCGACTTAAAATCTTGATTATCAAAGATAAATATAAAGAATTTGAAACTATCTTTAATATTTGTTGCAAAAATAGAACTTGATGACAATTATTACAACTAATAACCCCGATCATTTTTTATTTAGACGTTTTCTAAATAATTTCTTAAAATTTGTTCGTTTTAGTTATAAAAGGCTTAAAATCAAATAAGAAAAAAGCCTAATTTGATTACCTTTGCCCCACAATAAATATTTACCCTTGGTCAACCAAAAAAGGACATTTGCTGATTTTCTGAGAGACAATCCCAGAGTAAAACACCTGCTTGTACTTTTAGGCACCGTTACCGTTATACTCTTGATTGTATTTCTATGGCTTCGGTTCTATACCCATCATGGTCAAAAGTTGCCCATGGTAGACCTTGTCAATAAAAACATTGACGAAGCAAGAGAAGAGGCTGAAGATCAATCGTTTAATTTAATAGTTACCGACTCTGTGTTTGTCGTTGGTAAAAAGGGAGGCATCATCCTGGACCAAAACCCAAAGGCCAATGCTGAAGTGAAAGAAGGTCGTAAAGTTTATGTGACCATCACAAAATATGATCCTGATAAAATTATGGTTTCTGAGCTGCCTTTACTGTATGGCAATGATTTTAGCCAAAAATCAGTGGAATTAAAGCATCGTGGCTTGCTTAGCAAAATAAGAGGTAAAAAATACGATGCGGGAGACCCTAACCACATTTTGGAAGTATATTATAAAGGTAACCTCATTATCGATCAGAATATTATCAAAGGGGGAGTCTCTATTGATAAGGGAGACGAGCTTGAATTTGTGGTGAGCGATAAAGAAGGGGGAGAAATAACCATACCCGAATTGGTCTGTTATACTTTTGCAGAAGTTGAGTTCCTTTTACAACAACACAACCTGGAATTGGGCGAGGTCATCACTAAAGGTACCATCAGAGACACAGCAGCCGCTTTTATCATGGATCAATTCCCTCCATTTGATGGCATCACCAAGGTACCCATGCAAAGTAAAATCAATATTACAATCGTTTCGGGCCAGCCCGTAAAATGCAATTAAATATGGAAGACATAACCGTATCTGAATTGAAATCCAGAATGGATGCCGGAGAGGATCTCATCATCATTGATGTTAGAGAGCCTTTCGAGTATGAGATGTACAACATTGGTGCAAAATTGATTCCACTAGGCCAACTCAACGACGCTATGCCCCAATTGCAAGAATGGAAAGACAAAGAAATCATTGTGCACTGCAGATCTGGCGCCAGAAGCGGTACTGCCAAAAAGTTGATGTTGCAAAATGGTTTTTCCGGGCCAAGAAACCTCTTGGGCGGGATGTTGGCCTGGCAGGCTGCCTTCGAACAAATTTAATAGCATAAGCTGGCTTAAAAACACCTTATTCTTGCTTTCAAAAATGTAATATACTATTTTCCTTAAAGTATAATATCCACAAAATCAGGTCTTATCCTTGATTACCCTACATTTAAAATGGGTGATTTCCCCTATTTTTTCCGCCCAATGCTCCAGTAAATTTGTTAAAAATATCTGGAGATGTACTTAAGTCACGAAAAATTCAACACCACGTACAGTGAGAATTTTAATAAGCTGTACAATTACCTTAAAGCAAAATGTCAGGACAGCTGTGAAGCCGAAGACCTGGCTCAGGAAAGTTTTGTCAAATTATGGCAACACAGAGAGAAGATTGAAGTGGGCAAAGAATGTTCTTTCCTTTACACCATTGCGTATAACCTATTTATTGATCAAAGGAGGAAAGACAGTGTGCGTTACCGATATTGCCAGGTAAATAAAAATGAAGTCAATAATGAAACTCCTGAGTTTTCAGTTCTGACTGCAGAATTCAATGCTTATGTTCAACAAAAAATTCAAGACATCCCCAAGCCTGCCAGGGAGGTATTTATCATGAACAAGATTGAAAAGAGAACTTATTCAGAAATAGCCGGCATCATAGGTCTTTCCATAAAGTCCGTAGAAAAAAGGATGTCTGTTGCGCTTAAAACATACAGAGAGTTGAAAAAGGTTTGTTAGTCTTTTAAAAACTAATGCTGTAGTTTAAACCCCTAAAAGTTGGATTCACCTGACTGTTGTAGATGGATCCAAACGTATAACTAAATCCTATACCTACAAAATAGTTGTACGAAGTCGCGATCAGCCTCCGTTGAATTAGGAGGTCATCGCGGCTGGCGTCAAACTTAGGAAGAGAGATCTGATCGTGGATCAAATCATATGAGCCCCCTACAGAAAATCTAAAGCCTTTGAATACATTCCAACTGATGGCTCCACCAAGCGAAAAATTATTTTTTGAAAAATCATCTAAATAATTAGACCAAAACGCACCCAAATTGATGGTCCCCCACGATTTGGTAAATGAAGATATCATATTAAAGCTCTGTTGAAACAACAGTTCACTGGTTTTAAAGTAAATGGTGGTATCGCCATAATTGAAATATTTAGGTCCAATCGAATAACCCACTACCCATCTTCGGTTGGTGAAGTCAGAGTATGGCAGTATGCTGTATTCTACTAAAGGAAGCAAAGTAAATTGATAATCGATGTTGTCAAAAATACTTCTTTTGAATCCGCCTTGAAGTCCAATGCCCCAATTTTCATTTCTTTTGGAGACATACCTGGTAAATATATCCTGGCGATCGTTGGTGGCTTTTACAACTTCGATGGTGTCTCGTTCGGAGTTGTAAAAATTAAACTTTCTCCTGTTAATGGAGTTGTACACCTCGAAGCTAAACTTACTAATCTTTGTTTCTCTTCCTGCGGAGAGGCTATTATTGATATTGGAGTCACTGTAGTTTTGATCACCATTAAAAAAACCAGATGCAGAAATTGAAAACTGCCACTGCTTCCAAGGGTCTTTAACAGGTGCTGTATCTTTTTGCATTTCATCGTGCTTGATGTTCACTTCAATTATATCTGCATGCCCTTTTTCCAAAAGATACGGAAGCAATCCGATCTGCAAGTGCTTTAACATTCGTTTTCTTTTGATGTCATCGGTAGAGGTAACATCGTTAAAATATTGCAGGGTGTCCTTTCGCTGCGTTTGGTGGCTTTGGGGTATAAAGCACAGTAGATTAGATTCACCTCCATTGCCATTAAATTGTACGTTGGATATTATTTGCACATCACACAAAAAACGATCACGAACAAAATCTACACTACCAAATTCCTTTCTTAAAAAATCCATGTCGCAAAGCCACTGTTGGTTGCAATCAACGTAGATTTTCAGCTTGGACTGTGCTGAAATAGCATGAACAAAAAATAATAGCAATAGAATCCCTAACAGGTTTTTCATCCTTTAAAAATAAATTGAGTTAAATAAAAAGTGAGTGCTTATTGTTTTGTAATGCTGACTTTAATCTTTGGTAACGTTTTTCGTCTTAATAAACGATTTGTCCATCTTCTTTCCTGTGATCTCTTCAGCTTTTTTAACATACTTGATTACATCTGCCTCGTCAACATTTTCTCCATCTACAACAAACATTGACTCTGTCCATACATAATTATATTCTTCAAGATCAAAGATATATCCATCTTCATCCAATTCCTTTTCAAGCCAATCATTAAATACATCATCAGCACTTCGCCAACCGTAGCTCTTTACTTCAGAAGGTTTTACTTCCTCATTATCTTTCGCATGGAGATTGTTTTCTTTCTCAGAAATCTTATTTTTATCCAACCCTATCAGATTAGCCTGTACTATTGTGCCATTTTCATCAGGATATATATCAATGTTTATATTGGGTTCAGCGGGCATGTCCTGAGACTTTTGTTCGTGGTACATGTTCAAATATCTTTGCCAAACATCTCTGCTCTGTTCCTCTCCATTGATGACCAGCCCTGAATGGTTAAACACAACCTCGTTGAGCTTATTATTGGGCAGCATCTCGTCTTTCATTAACTGATTGGCAAACACATCATAGAAATTGGATGATGTAGTGATATCCTTTTCTTTATTGCCCGGCTGTTGTTCTGCCAAGAGAATATCTCGAATCAGGTTGCCAAAACGATTGACATCACTACCTGAAATTTTAAGTCCGTTTAAAATTAATGAAACAACCTTGCGATTAATTACTTCCATTTCAGCGTGATAGTAATGATCATTGTAATGATAGACACCGTCGCTGATTGCAAAATCAAGAGCCAGTGAGTCAAGGCCGTATTCACCATCGTATTTAAGGTAGTTTTCATTACCAGGGCTTGTTAAAGGAAGGCAATGGGCCGCACTATCTACCGGCTTGGAGGCCATGGCCACAACCAACACCATAAACGCGGTTACTACAGCTGCCATCGTTTTTTCGCGCGTACTCATCGCCACGGAATTGGGGCGAATGAGTCTATTGACCCGAAAGAAAAAACGACTCTTTTTTTCCTTGCCTGCAAATTGCATTGCTAGTCTGGGGGCCATCATGGTCATCTCTTGTACAGCCACTAAAGAATGCGCATACTGAATGGGTTGACCGGTAGCCTTTATGGCCAGATCATCACAACAATGTTCTCTCTCTGCTCTGATCTGTGCCGTCAACCACCACATGGCAGGATGAAAGTAATACAAGGATTCAATGCAGCTGACCAGCAGGTTGATGATGTAGTCATTTCTCATGATATGTGCCAGTTCATGGGCCAGGATGGCTTCAACTTCCTGAGCAGATAACCGGTTGATGGCACCCATGGGAAAAAAAATCACCGGTTTGAGGTGACCAATTACCATAGGCGACATCACCAGCGCACTTTCCAATAATTGCACATTTTTGCTAATGCCCATCTTTGATTTGAGCGATTGGAGCAATTCCTCCCAGTATGGATCTACAGGGAAATTAAATTTATTTTTCAGGTATTCCACGTATCCAATGTTGCCCAAAAGCCTGATCAAAGCAATGATCATGCCTACCAACCATAACATAACAATAAACAAGATGTGTTCATTAACATAGGCAACTACCGAGCTCAGCGTAAATGGATTTTTAGTTGGGCTCACTATCAAGGTTGCTGTCAAATCTGTTTCTGAGGTAGCCGCCACTGAAATTTGTGTGGGTTCTTCCAGCAACAGTAACGCTGGGTCGAGATTGTAGTAATACATAAATGTGGCAACAGAACCCCCGAGGATCAACACCAATGAACTCACCCAAATGGCGTAACGCATGGTTGCTGTCATATTTTTAATAGCAGCCTGACAGCCTGCAGTTAGCAAAACTACAAGGGCCACCTGCCAAATAGCATGCATCACCGTCCACGCAATGGCATAGTATGCCGGATTGATATAGTTGAATAATACCATGATGCTTTGTTTTAGTTGTTATTATTTTGTTCGATAGCCTCAATGATAGATTTTATACGCTGGAGTTCTTCCGCACTGCTTTCGCCATCACCCAGCATGCGCATAACCAAAGTTGAAGTCGATCCTCTAAAAGTAGAATGGACAAATTCATCCAATAGACCTTTTTGAGTGATGGCTTCAGAAACAGAAGCCTGATAAAAATGTACCCGATCTGCAATGGTACGCTCTACCATTCCTTTGTCCATCATGAGCTGCATGGTTTTAAGAGTTGAGGTATATCCTACCTCTCTTTGCTGGTTGATGGTATCATTGACAAACCTCACTGTGCACGGTCCGTTGGCCCATAGTACTTGTAAAATTTCAAGCTCAGAATCTGTTGGCAATTGTGTATTCATGTTTACTACGATTGAATTCGTAGCAAAGGTACGATTAAAATCGTAGCCTGCAAGTTTTTGTTACGATTTTTTTCGTAGCACAAAAAAAAAGCTGTCAAAAGCCCCAATTTTATTGCATGATTAATTCATTTTCACCAAAATGTAAAATTTCACTTCCTCAATATTAATATTTTATTATGGATGGATTTCTAGCTGACTTCGAACAAAATCCTTCCTAATTTGACAATTCAGAATTAATCATATGCAGACTCAGTCAGTACAAGCTCCTTATTGGATTCAAAAAAACAAGCCTCTAATCAAGAGCGCCGATATTGAAAAAGCATTGCCTGCCATAGCCCCAAAGGCAGTAAGACCCTTTCTTTCAAAACTGGCTATGGACTTGTTTAGGTTAGAAGAAATCAATCGAATATATGCTAAATATGAAACCCTTAGTGGATTGGATTTTATTGAGGGAGTTTTAAATGAAATAGAAATAAACATCAATATACAACCTGGTATGGTTAAAAACCTTCCAAAAAATGGTGGTTTTGTTCTTGTATCTAATCATCCCTTGGGCTTATTGGATGGCTTAATCCTGGCCAAAATAATGCTCCAGCACAACCCCAATACCAAACTTTTGGCCAATTTTCTACTTCAGAGAATTGTAAAGCTAAGTCCGCATATTATTCCCGTCAATCCATATGGCACAGGCCAGGGTGCGAGCCAAAATACAATTGCTTTTAAACAAGCTATCCACCATATTAAACAGGGACACCCACTCATTATTTTTCCATCCGGAGAGGTTTCCAGTCAAAAAAAATTGGGGTCGGCAGAGATTTGTGACAGTGAATGGAAAGCTTCTATTGCCAAACTGCTCATGAAACTGGATGTACCCATTGTGCCTGCGTATCTCCACGGCAAAAACAGCTCCTTCTTTTATGCAATGGCCAGGATAAATCCTATGCTCAAATCAGCCACTATACCAGGTGAATTTGTCAGGTCTAAAGGTAAGGAGGTGGGTATTATATTGGGGCACCCCATTTTAAAGGAACAATTAAATCAGTTCAAAAATCCGGTGGACCTTGCGGTGTTTTTAAAGCTAAAAACCTACTTCTTGCAGAATTGTTTTTCGTCAGAACATAATGGAGAAGCAAATTTAAAAATTAAAAAGATCGGACAAATCGAAGATCTTCCGCTAAAAGTTGTGGCAGAAATAAAACTTCTCATTGATGAACAATGCTCAGTTGTGGCAACAGAAAGATACGAGGTGGTTTTTACGAAACTAAAAGAAGGTTCTTTCATATTGCAGCAACTCGGTATATTGAGAGAAACCACATTCAGGGAAGTTGGTGAGGGGACTCAAAGCGAGTCTGATCTTGATAACTTTGACAACTTTTACCATCATCTCATTCTTTGGGATAAAGAAAAAAATACCATTGCCGGAAGTTACAGAATGGGCTTAGGAAGAGAAATATTAGCATCACATGGCATCAATGGTTTTTACACCAGCCAGCTTTTTAAATATGCTGCTGAGATGGATCCTATTCTGCAAAACTCGGTGGAGATAGGCAGATCATTTATAACCCAAGCTTATCAGCAACGCCCTACCCCTCTTTTATTGCTTTGGAAAGGGATTGTGGCTGCCATCCAACGTTTGGGCGGAATCGAATTTATTTTTGGGGCAGCCAGCATTAGCAATCAGTATTCGACTTTTAGCAAAACGCTAATGGTTGATTTTTTAGAAAAACACCATCTAGATCATGAGATAGCACAAATGGTTCAAGCCAGGACAAAATTTTCACTTGTGTTTCCAAAAGGAGGAAAAGAATTAATAGGGCATTATCAAAAAGATCAAATACACTACTATGACCACTTGATCCGTGATTTAGAAAACAACCAACGGGGCATTCCCATTCTTCTTAAAAAGTACATTTCATTAAAAGCTCAATATTTATGCTGTTCGGTAGATCCTGCTTTTTCTTCTTGCCTTGATGCTCTGCTGCTGATACGCTCATCCCAGCTTTTTGAAAATGCTATGTTTAAAAAGCATTAGTGTCCATTTACTTTGATTTATGCCAAAATCAAGTAAAATGATGGTTTTATTGTAAAGACCACTGTCATTTACCAAAATGATCATACACCCAAAATTGCACACAAAACAAAAAACAACAGATATTTAAAAAATGAAAGTGAATTTAAAATACAAAGATCAAATTCTCGACCAGCTTACAGGCATAGAAAACCATATGAAATCTAATTTTGCCTCACTACCGGATGCAATAACACAGATTCATCATTCCCATAAACTCTCAGCCCAAAACCTCATTCATTATTTAAGTTTGCGTAACATAGACATTCGCAAATTACAGGATGATTTACATGTAATGGGGCTATCTTCCCTTGCCAGTTCTGAAAGTCACATCCTGAGACAAGTGCAAGAGGTAAAAATGAGATTAGGAGCAAGTTATCGTTCTACAGCTTTATCACCTATCACAGAAGTAAGGGCAACAGAAATGCTTAAACGCAAGATTCACCATCTCTTTGGTATAAACCCAGAGGCCAATTTGCCCTTTATCATGGTCACCTTCGATAAAAGTTTTGGCGATGATTATGCCATGATAAAAAGTTTAATGCTCAATGGCATGAATGTGGCACGGATCAACTGCGCACATGACAGTGAAGAGGTATGGGCCAAAATGATTCATCACATAAGGAAGGCAAGCAATAAAACAGGTAAACAGTGCAAAATTTACATGGACCTGGCAGGACCCAAAATAAGGACTAAAATATTGACCAAAAAAAAGCACCATAAAGGAAGCCTTGAACCGGGTCAGGTAATATGGTTGGCAGAAAACAAAGATGACATTACCACAGAGGAGCTAGTGATTAGTCCGGGAATAGAAGGCATCATTGCACAATTAAAAAAAGGAGAGCGCGTACTGATTGATGATGGTGTCATCCAAGGTGATATTGAATGGGCCGACACCCACAGAGCTGCTGTCCGAATAACCCGGGTATCCAAACCCAAGCTTAAAATGAAAGATGATAAGGGCATCAATTTTCCGGATTCCAACATCAACATTTCTGCTCTTACAGAATTTGACAAACAATGCCTGCCCTTTATGTCAGAACATGCAGATATGGTTGGTTATTCATTTGTAAAAACGCCCGATGACCTGACAGCACTGCGAAATGAATTTAATGCCTTCAACATTAGGATGCCCCATTTTATCATTAAAATTGAAACTACCCAGGCAGTAAAACAACTTCCTGCCATTTTACTGGAAGGTATGAAAGATGAGACCTTTGGTGTAATGATTGCAAGAGGAGATTTGGCTGTAGAAATTGGGTTTGAAAGGACGGGAGAAATTCAGGAAGAAATTCTTTGGCTATGTGAGGCGGCTCACGTGCCTGTGATCTGGGCTACCCAGGTTTTGGAATCACTCAACAAATCAGGGCTAGCTACCAGAAGTGAAATTACAGATGCTGGTCACGCTGCAGCAGCTGATTGTATCATGCTCAATAAAGGTCCCCACACAATTGAAGTTTTAGAAACACTAAAGGAGATTATCAAACGCACATCAGAGCATAAGAATAAAAAACGGTACTTATTCCGACCGCTCAGCATTGCAAGGGATTTTATTTCGTCTCTTACAACAGAGAATGAGGCATAATAAAAAAGCCGGATCAACATCCGGCTCACCGTTTTAAGGGAAAGTTGTGGTAGCTATTCTTAATAGAAATTTCGTGCTTTTCCCGCAAATAACTAAATAATTAAATTTTCGCTTTACCAAATAAAACTACCCCCAACTGATTATTTCTATGTGGATTTCCAATCAGAAATCTTTTACTAATATTGTTGATGGCCAGATAATAAACGTTGTATGCAGATTCTCCCATTGGGTCTATTATATCCGAAATCAGCACCAGGTTTCTGTTATTGAATTTATAAAGTTTGCAAATTCCTACATCAGGACTTCCCTCCTGATCAGCACCGGGAGCAGTTGCCATACAATAGGGATAAGAAATAGCTACATTGGTGCCAAATGCATCTCCATTTGAATAACTATTGTTTTTATATGATGCAATAAAATTCATTACAGACCCATCAAATTCATAAAGTGCAATGGCGCCTATGGACTTACCCGCCACTTTAAATCCAGGAGCCCCAACTAACAGATAGTTGCCATCCATAGCTACTGATTGCCCAAAATTTGCCAGGTTATTTTGGGTAAATCCATAATTTTGAGGAAAGAGCTGTGTCTTTAAATTGTAGGCACTTCCTGCTCTTTTATACAAAAAAACAGATCCTGCATCGAGGCTGTCTACTTCCCTTTTAGGGCAGCCTATTGCGATTAAGTCACCTGAAATCGCAACCGTTTCTCCAAATTGGTCTGAAGCACTGCCACCTAGGTTAGGTAATTCTGTAAAATAAATCCAATCACCAGTTACATACTTATACACAAAAGCTCTTCCGACCGTAGAGTAGCCGTTCGCCCCTACCACAAAATAATCTCCATCAATATCTACCGACCATCCAAAATTATCATATGGAGCAGGGGCAGCAATGACAATTTTTTGCTTGAATTCCCAATTGCTTCCGTTAAAATTATACACAGAAACAGATCCTGCCCGGAAATATCCTGTAACCGTTTCAGATGGTGCACCTATCAATAAAACATTTTCTGTAGCAGCAACGGACCACCCAAAATAGGCATCAGCTTGCCCAACAACATCTGCAATTCGCTGCACTTCAACCCAAGCGTTCCCAATGAGTTTATATACAATTACAATCCCTGTATTTAATCTGCCTAATGTGTCATAGGCAGATTGTCCAACAAATGAATAATTTTCTGTCATTGCAACATTTCTTCCCATAAATCCTTCTGTCTGATCGCCACCAAATGTTTGGAAAGCTGTTATATTGGGTGAAATACATTCATTCCAATCACCCAACCCGGCAACGTTTTCATCGCCTGTTGGCTGACCAGACATAGCTTGCCAAGAGGCTTTTCCTAAATTGTCACTAACCAAAACTTTACCATCACCCTGTGTACCATCGGTTAATTTAAATGTTCCATTAACATGCAATAGGGCTGATGGATTGGATATACCAATGCCTACATTCTGGGCATTGATTGTCACCCAAATAATAAAATTAAAAATGATTAGCGGTAATTTTTTCCCAAACATAACTTTGATGGCGGTTAATGAGAGATTATTAGATAGGTTTAATAGAAAACTATTCAATTAAAATGCAAATCAAAAAAATAAAGTACAGCAATCAGCATCAAAAAGTAATTCAGCATTTAATTTCTGGAGGGAAAATTGCTATTTACAAAACAAAATATCAATGAATTAAATAGAATTTCTTTCATCCATTTTCTATTTATTAAAAGAAGTGCCAAACCTATTGCTGGCACTTCCAACCACTTAAGATTGTTGTTGACATTTAACATTATTCTCTTTAGATTCAGAAAGACAAGTTTTAAGCTGAACTTTCATAACTTTGAATAGTAATATTAGTGCAAATCAAATAATTTGAGCCCATAAAGGAAAATCTAAAAAATGTAAATTTTAAATTTCCAACGCTAAAAATAACACATACATAATTCATTATCAGCTATATAAAATGGATCTATTCGCGCTTATCAAATCACTTAAACCCACTGAAAAAAGATATTTTACATTGTCAGCCGGCTTGATGACACCAGCCAAAAAAAACAACTACCTCCGCTTGTTTGAAATCCTGGATTCCATGGATAGTTACAATGAAACCCTGTTAAAAACCAAATACCGTAAAGAAGCATTCATCAAAAACCTGGCAGTTTATAAGTCGCAATTGTTTGATTCTATTCTTGCTTCTTTAAGAAATTACAATGAAGAAAACATTGAAGAATGGGATATAAGAAAAGACCTTTACAAAATTCAATTACTGGCCCAAAAGGGGCTTGACAAAGGCTGTGAGCAGCTAATTATACGTACCAAAACAAAGGCTTGGCAATATGAACTTTACCATATACTTCTTGAAATTCTTGACATTCAATTGTATTTGTTTGGAAATTGTCGGATTGGAAATTTTGAACCCGACTATCGAAAAAAAATCCAGGATGAAAAGTCGAAGGTGCTTCACTGCATAAAGATGTTTGACATCGCTCTTGATGGATGGCACCGCATCAATCTCTATTTCCAGTTGCCAGCAGAAAATCACACCCAAGCAGCATTACAGGAAATTGATCAGTTGGTTCAATCTTTAGAACAACTCGAAGCAAATACACCTACTGACGCTTATTTACTGATTAACCGATATCTGGCTTGTTTTGAATTGTACTACAACGGCACCGGAAATGCAGAGCGTTGTTATCACTATAATTCACTTTTGGTAGCGAACCGGCAAAAACTGGATGAAAAAATGCCCAATCTTTCAACAGATGCCATGGCGGTTTATTTTAATTTTATGATTGCCTGTTTTAAATACCAGAAATGGAATGAGATGGAGTACTACCTGGAGAAGACATTGTACTACCCGGTTCAATCTCTTCAACAGGAAATTCGTAGGGCACATAACTATTGTTATTGTGGCATTCTACTTTACCTGTCCACAGGAGCTTTGGACAAAGCAGCGGAAGTGGTCTCTACTTTTGAACTGGCAAGAAAAAAATATGCAGGAAAATACAGACTTGACTTTTTGCTCTTTACCCTCTGCCAATGCGGATGGTATTACTTCTTAAAAAAAGACTATGATAGTGCCCGACAAATTTGGAGAGAAATAACTCAAGGTCCTCGCTACAGCGTTGAGACAAGGGCACAAGCCATGACCCGCTTTTATCAACTGATCTTATTTTATACCCTAGAAGAAAATGAGCTACTCTCATCAGAACTTATCAATACCCGCCGATACCTCCAAAACAATCATCTTCTGGGAGAAAACGAGCTGACTTTTCTAAGTGCATTTAAGAAGCTCACCCATCATCCTTCTGACAAACAGGTACTAAACGAAATGATTACTAGTTTAAAAAACAGTAGCCAGGTAATGACAGAACGGTCGGTATTGAATGCGTTTATGGTGGGGTATTTTGATTCACAAGCAATCTATTAATTTTCTTCAAGCTTATAAAATTAAACTGGGTGCAATTCAAAAAAATGTAGGCAACATCGGAAGTATTGGTGGAGTTGGAGGGGTCAGAAGAGTCGTAGGGATCAGAGGTATTTGCTATAATTGGATAGAATAGGGCCAGGTGTTGTAGCATTCAGTAAAGCGCGGAGCGGCGGAGCGCAAAGCGGAGAGCGGCGGAGTGGGACTAGCAGAACAATCTACGCTAAGCGCTGAACGCTACGCGCTCCGCCATCTCCCTGTAACTGTAATTTTTTTCATTACTACATGTTCAAACAATGGAGAGCTCCCTACACCGCTGCTGCGACTTAGGGACAAGCCTGTCTAACTGGCGCTAGCCAGGTAGAGGAGCGGCGGAGCGCGGAGCTTGACCAAATGGTTGCGACTTTGGAGCAAATCGAGTGAAAGATTTCACTCGATAATGAGGGAACCGTGC
>JAGNSQ010000075.1 GCA_017987975.1 Saprospiraceae bacterium | reverse complement strand
TGCATTGCTTTCCACCTAACGCTGAGGTCCAGGTGCTGATCAAAGTATCCAAAGATCAGATCAGAGGCTAAAATAACTGTAACCACACCAATCAAAAGCAAACAGATCATGTCTAAAACCCTATCCAGGACCACAGTTCCCAGGGCTTTTTCAAAACTTATGGGAGCGGTGCCTGAAAGGGCGGTAGCCCTGGCAATTTCACCGGCACGGGGTATTACCAGGTTGGTAAGGTAGGCTACCATAATGGCTGAGGTAGCTTTGAGCAAAGATACTTTTACTCCTAAGGGTTGCAGCATTTGTTGCCACCTGAGGGCTCTGAAAACATTGCTCAGCATAAAAGAGGCCGACATGATAAAAAGGTAGATCCAATTGGCCTGTCCAAAATCAGACAGAAGCCTGGCTATCAACGATTCACCCCCTGGATTGGATTGTGATCGAAAAACCAGGTAAAAGGCAAGTAAGCCAAGGGAAATAAAGATAAGAATCCTGGCCAAACGTTTTACCACCTCCAGATCAGGTAAGTTTGTTGTATTCGTTTGGAAAAACCGTAACTGGCTTAAAGTTTTTGGCTTCCTCAGGTGTCATCATGCAGTAAGATATGATAATAACGATATCACCTTCTTCTGCTTTTCTGGCAGCTGCGCCATTGAGACAAACCGTTCCGGATCCTCTCTCTCCTTTGATTACATAGGTTTCAAGCCTTTCCCCATTGTTGTTGTTCACTATTTGAACCTTTTCTCCTTCAATGAGATTAGCCGCCTCCATGAGATCCTCATCTATAGTAATAGAGCCTACATAATTGAGGTTGGCCTGGGTGATGGTAGCCCTGTGAATTTTCGATTTATGTATGTGTAAAAGCATAATGGGCACAAAGATATTTCAATCGGTAGGATTGTGTGAATAATTACCCTGAAAAACAACAAAAGTAAAGGAATTGTTCCCTTAATTTTATTCCACCACTGTGATTTTCAGCATATTGGTTTTGAATCTTTTGTGCAATGGCATACTTCCCGTGTTCACTATGATGTCACCTTCTTTTATCAGATTCCTGTTTTTCAGGTCATTAGTCAAATCTTCAATGGTTTCATCCGTGCTGCTAAACTTATCGTAGTGAAAACACCTAACACCCCACACCATGTTTAAGGTTGCCAACATGTGTTTGTGGGATGAAAAGATGTAGATGGCTGCATCTGGCCTGTATGATGAAACCTTAAAAGCTGTGTAACCTACTACAGTCAAACCAAGGATGGCCTTGGCCATGATCCTGTCTGCCAGCTGTGCGGCAGAATAACACAAGGCATCGGATAAAAAGCTGTTGGTCTGTGGGTCTGGCTTGGTCCTTTTTCCCTGTAAATGGTAGTTCTTTTCCGCATTTACTATGATTCTATTCATTGCCTGCACCACAAGAGCAGGGTGATTTCCTACTGATGTTTCACCACTCAGCATTACTGCATCCGCCCCATCCAATACTGCGTTGGCTACGTCCGTTACTTCAGCTCGTGTAGGACTTGGGTTGGTAATCATACTTTCCATCATCTGAGTAGCCACAATCACCGGCTTGGCTTTTTGAAGACAAAGTTGGATGATTTGTTTTTGTGTTGTTGGAATCATCTCGATGGGCATTTCTACACCAAGATCTCCCCTGGCTATCATGACAGCATCGGTTGCGTCTACAATCTCCTCTATGTTTTTGATGGCTTCGGGCTTTTCAATTTTGGCTATTACCTTGGCGTGGTGGCCTTTAGCAGCAATGCGTTGTTTTAGATCCAGGATGTCAGATGCCTTTCTTACAAAGCTTAAGGCAATCCAGTTCACTGGCTGGGTCAAAACAAAGTCGAGGTCTTCAAGGTCTTTTACCGTAAGACAAGGCAACGAAACCTGGGTGTCCGGCAGATTGACGCCTTTGTTGGAAGAAAGGGTGAACCCAAACATGACCTTTAACTTAACCTCGTCTTTTTTATTGGTAGATATAACCTCCAATTCAATTTTACCGTCGTCAACCAATATTTTTTCACCCACATTGACATCCTGGGCAAACTGATCATAAGACATGTAAATTTTTTCTTTGGTGCCAAGGCACTCTTCATTGGTAAAGGTGAGGATGTCGCCCGGTATTATGTCGATACTTCCGTTTTCGATTTTACCCACTCTTAGTTTTGGGCCCTGCAAATCAGCAAGAATGCCAATGTGTACATTATTGCGTTCATTGATAGCAGTAATGTGGTCAATAACCGCTTTGTGTTCTGCATGGCTGCTATGCGAAAAATTCAGCCTAAACACATCCACGCCTGCATTTACCAATGAAACCAATCCTGGATCTGTATTACAAGCCGGGCCCACTGTAGCCACTATCTTTGTTTTTTGAAAAACGTTTTTTAATCTATTTGGCACTGTCCTTGATTTAG
This sequence comes from Saprospiraceae bacterium, assembly GCA_017987975.1. Lineage (GTDB taxonomy): Bacteria > Bacteroidota > Bacteroidia > Chitinophagales > Saprospiraceae > JADKBO01. The sequence continues at coordinate 13,483 of JAGNSQ010000075.1, read as the reverse complement.
CTGCCAAAGATAGTGTAATAATGACATTTAGCTGATTGCAAAATTTATAGAATTTGACAAAGTCAATATTTTCTTTGCCTGTTGAAATTTTATTCAGTAGAACTTCAATAAATGAAATCTCCTTTAGTGAAAGCAGGGTTTAACGAAACTTAATTTTTTTGCAGTCTTTCCATTTTTGCAATAAAAACCTTGATTTTGGGGCATAAAATCCAAAATTCAGCGCTTTAAATATTTGCACGCAAGCTCAAAATGTACTGTTTTGATGAGGTTTTATTTTATCTCACAAACAAACATCGACTCCGCTCCGAGAAAGCCCTCCAGTTTGTCGCCGGGTTTTACCGCTCCCACTCCGGCAGGGGTGCCTGTATAAATCAAATCTCCCGTCTGTAAAGTGAAATATTTTGAAATATACTCGATGAGGTAGTCGAAGGTAAAAATCAGGTCTTTTGAATTTCCGGTCTGCACCAACTGGCCATTTTTTTGCAGAGAAAACACAATGTCGGCCATCGAAACAAACTGTGATTTAGGTAAAAAGTGGCCCACCACAGCACTGTTGTCAAAGGCTTTGGCCAGCTCCCAGGGCTGTCCTTTTTCTTTTAACTTATCTTGCAGGTCGCGAGCTGTAAAATCAATGCCAAGTCCAATCTCATCATAATAGTCAGCTCCAAATCCCGGCAGTATTTTTTTACCATTCTTTTTGATTTTGAGCACCAGCTCTACTTCGTGGTGGATGTTTTCACTAAAATCAGGATGGTAAAATGGCTTATTGTCGGTCAGTAAAGCGGTTGCCGGTTTCATAAAAACCAGAGGTGACTTGGGTACAGGGTTGTTGAGCTCCAAAGCGTGGTCTACGTAATTGCGGCCTATGCAAAATATCTTCATTTTTGGATTTTGTCTTGATTACAAAAGTAGTGATAGTTTGACAAAAAAAGATAGGTTTAAAAGACTGGAACTGACATTGTGTCACAATTATGATGGATTTCACTGCCAAACTCAAAATATTATTTTGACATTGTTTATTTCTGAAATTTTGAAATTTTATTTTGCATGACCCTTGTTTTTTTAAATATTTTATCGTTACAATCCTAAAAAATGAGAGAAAATAAATTGATGTCTGGGGCCGAGCCATTTTGCTAATCAAACTGGAACAATATTCGACGAAGGTATGGACGGGATTTTTTTATCTTTGAGAATCGGTTCAACAACCAATATCTGTCAGGTTTAATCCTGAGGGGATCTTCCCTGAATAACTATCAATATATGTCATGTTAGACTTTTTTAAAAAAATATTTGGAACCAAACACGATCGCGACGTTCAAACATACCGACCCATAGTTGATAAAATCAATGCTTTTGCAGAAGAATATAAAAATTTGAGCAATGATGAATTGCGAAACAACACCCTTCGTTTCAGAGAGAGGATTGCAAAGCACCTGGAGGGCATAGACAAAGATATCAACCGACTCAAAGACGAAGTGTCAACCGAACAGGATTTAGGTACAAAAGAATATCTATACGACCAGATTGATGAACTAACGAAAGAAAGAGATACCCACCTGGAAGTAATCCTCCGGGCTTTATTGCCTGAAGCATTTGCAACTGTTAAAGAAACAGCACGTAGGTTCAGTAATAACGAAGTACTGGAAGTAACTGCAACAGACCATGACCGCAACCTTGCTGCCAGAAAAACTTACATCACCATTGATGGTGATAAGGCCCTGTGGAAAAACTCATGGACCGCTGCAGGAGGTGAGATTACATGGAACATGGTACACTACGATGTACAGCTAATAGGAGGTATGGTTCTTCACGATGGTAAAATCGCAGAGATGGCCACGGGTGAAGGTAAGACCCTGGTAGCAACTTTGCCCGCTTACCTCAACGGACTTTCCGGCTTGGGTGTTCACGTGGTAACCGTCAATGACTACCTTGCCAGAAGGGATAGTGAATGGATTGGACCTGTGTTTGAATATTTATTCCTTACTGTTGATTGTATCGACAATTACAGACCGCATTCAGCCCAGAGAGTTGCTGCATACAACTGCGACATTACCTATGGAACCAACAACGAATTTGGTTTTGATTATTTGAGAGACAACATGGTCAGGAGTGTTGAAGAAAAAGTTCAACGCAAACACCACTTTGCCATGGTGGATGAGGTGGATTCAGTTTTGATCGATGATGCCCGTACCCCTTTGATTATTTCCGGTCCGGTACCTGAAGGAGCTGACGAGCAAGAATACCAGGATCTCAATCCGAAGGTAGAATCGCTGGTTAACGCACAGCGAAAATTGGCTACTGAATACCTGGCTGATGCCAAAAAATTATTCCAGGCAGGTAAGACAGGATACAATGAAGGAGAAGCAGGACTTGCCATCCTGAGGGCACACCGTGCGCTTCCCAAATACAGACCTTTGATCAAGTTTTTAAGTGAAGAAGGTGTAAAAGTAGCTTTTCAAAAAGCAGAGAACTTTTATATGCAGGAGCAAAACAAAAATATGCCCATTGCAGACAGACCTTTGTTCTTTGTTATTGATGAAAAAAACAGAAGTGTAGAGCTCACAGCCAAGGGTATTGAGTATTTATCAAAAGGAGAGAACGATGAAAATTTCTTCCTGCTTCCCGATATTACTGAGGCAATGCTGACCATTACCGAAAAAGAAAAAGCCCAGGGTGTCAAACTTACACAGGAGAAACAAGTATTGATTTCTGACTACAGCACCAAATCCAGGAGACTCCATGCGGTATCTCAACTTTTAAAAGCCTATACCTTATTTGAAAAAGATCAGGAATATGTGGTAATCAACGGCGAGGTGAAAATTGTAGATGAACAAACAGGCCGTATGATGGAAGGCAGGCGATACAGTGATGGCTTGCACCAGGCCCTTGAAGCAAAGGAAAATGTAGACATTGGCAACATTACCCAAACCTATGCTACCATCACCCTGCAAAATTATTTCCGTATGTTCCACAAGCTGTGTGGTATGACGGGAACAGCAGAAACCGAAGCCCAGGAATTGTGGCAGATCTATAAATTGGATGTGGTAGTAATTCCAACCAACAAACCAATTACGAGAAAAGATGAAGAAGATCTGGTATTCAAAACCACCCGTGAGAAGTTTAATGCAGTAATTGATGAAATCGTCCGATTGACCGAAGCCGGAAGGCCGGTGCTGGTGGGTACCACTTCGGTTGACATTTCTGAAAAGTTGAGCAAGATGCTGGATTTGCGGGGTATTGGACACAATGTACTCAACGCCAAACAACACCAGCGTGAAGCAGAAATTGTGGCGGAGGCAGGTAAGCCTGGAAGAGTAACCATTGCCACCAACATGGCGGGTAGGGGAACCGACATTAAAATTGGAGAAGAAGTAAAAAAAGCCGGAGGTTTGGCCATCATAGCCACTGAAAGACACGACTCCCGAAGGGTTGACAGGCAGTTGAGGGGTAGGGCCGGCCGACAAGGTGACCCTGGTACTTCTCAGTTTTATGTGTCATTGGAAGACAACCTGATGCGTATGTTTCAGAGCGACCGTATTGCCAGTGTAATGGATAAAATGGGCCACAAAGATGGTGAAGTAATCCAGCACAGCATGATCACCAAGTCTATTGAAAGGGCACAGAAAAAAGTAGAAGAAAATAACTTTGGTATACGAAAAAGATTGCTGGAATACGATGATGTAATGAACATCCAGCGTGCTGCCATCTATCTCAAAAGAAACCACGCATTGGAAGGCACAAGACTCTCTGTTGATATTTACAACATGTTTGAGTCTTTGTCAGAAGCAATCGTAGTTAGGTTTAAAAATAGCAATGATTACGAAGGCTTTGTCAATGAATGTATGGCCACATTAAGCATCGATCCCGACATCGATGAGACCACCTTCAACAGTCAGGCTGTTGGCCAATTGGTAGATAAATTTAAGAGTCGGGTGATGGAAATATATGAGCAGAAAAAGGAACATTTTCAATCTCTGCTCATGCCTGTGATTAAAAACGTTTACGAAAATCAGGGTCATCAATATAAACGCATACTATTGCCAATTGAAGACGGCACAGGTCATCCACTTCAATTAACGGCAGATCTAAAAAGGGCGGTTGATTCAAATGGAAAAACCATTGCAATCGATATTGAACAAGCGGTGGCACTGGCTCTGATTGATGACAATTGGAAAGAACACCTAAGAGCTATGGATGAATTAAAAGATTCGGTTCAGGCGGCAACCTTTGAGCAAAAAGATCCATTGGTGATCTACAAAATGGAAGCTTACCGTTTGTTTGAAGAACTGATCTATTCTGTCAACATGGAAGTTGTTTCCTATTTGATGAGGGCCCGACTGGTAGCTCAAAACGACGAAGTGCGCGAAGCAAAAGAGGTTAAAACCGATTTGTCGCAAGTAAAAACCAACAAGGAGGAAGAAGCCCGTAAAGCAGCTGCAGAAAGTGCCGGAAGATCGATTGAGAAAAAAATTGAAACCTTTGTCAGACAAGAAGAAAAAGTAGGTAGAAACGATCTTTGTCCTTGTGGCAGCGGTAAAAAATTTAAACACTGCCACGGAAAATGAGACCATTAGCCACTTACATTGACCATACACAATTAAAAGCCTTTTGCACTGAAAACGACATAGTCAACTTATGTGCGGAGGCCAGACAATATCAATTTGCAGCGGTTTGTGTTCCTCCCTGTTACGTTGGCACTGCCAAAGAACAATTGAAAGACAGTGAAGTAAAAGTGTGCACTGTTGCCGGTTTCCCGCTGGGCTATAACCCTACATCGGTTAAACTGGCAGAGTGTAATTATCTATTGGAAAACGGAGCCGATGAAGTAGATGTTGTGGTCAATGTATCCTGGATTAAATCCGGAAAATGGTCACAGGTAAGAGAAGAAATTACAGCGCTCCATCAACTCATTGCAGAGAAAAAAGCGGTATTTAAACTTATTTTTGAAACTGCCTACCTCAGTGTTGAAGAAATTCTACAGCTAACAGAATTATGTCTTGAATGTTGTGTCGATTATTTAAAAACGTCTACCGGTTTTGCTCCTAAGGGAGCGGAGCTGGATACCGTTGTTGCCATCAAAGAAAAAATTGGAGATAAAGCCAAGATTAAGGCCTCGGGTGGTATTTCAGATTTATCCACTGCGTTGGCTTTTATAGAAGCCGGAGCGGATAGAATCGGTACCTCTTCAGGGGTGAAGCTAGTGTCAGATAATTGATCAGATGGAGGAAATTGGTCCTCTGGCCATCTTTTTATCTTTACACAATATTTTTAGCTCCTTTACCCATTTACCAATTTCCGACCCCAGCCGAAGTCCTTCCTGACAGTCCATTCGATAGTGGACCCCTAAAGGGATTCTTGAATAAGCACTTTCTTCAGCCATAGCAGAAAATGAATCGTATTCACGTGGGTTTCCCAAAAATTCAATCCGATCTTTGTGACTGAAATCTGTAAAATCAATATGATCACCAAACATATTTATCAGAACAGAAGAACACGCCCCTCCCAAAGCACTATGACCCGATGGATAGCTGGGAAAGTTGGGAGAATGGTGGAAGGACCTCCAGTCATCATGAATGTTTTTACGAATATAAGATTCTGGTCTCTCCAGGTTGAACTTGTATTTGGCGTTCCAACAGGCCACCAATGCATCTGACATAGCAATTCCTGTTTTGAAATAAGCTTCTACGGCCTTTTCTTTGTCGGTGGCATTCTGCACCAGATATTGATTCAAAATAGAAATCCATCTCCCGGAAGGGGTAAATGTCAACCCGCGTACATCGTCACTCCAGAATTCAGCAATCCATTTGTTTTCATAGGATAGCGGTGCACTGATGGTAAACAACTCAAGTGCCTGGCTATAATAAACGGAGCTATGGTCTGTAGTATAAGGAGGTAATTGAGTTATGGAATATTTTGTGCTGTCTGCCACAAAAGTTCTTACCCTTCCCCAATGAGGTAATAAGGCAGGCATGGGATGCTCATCGTCGGGCTGCCATTTACCTGGTCCGGCAGGTGGTATGTATTCCTTGTCAAAGTTGTGCAAGTACGCCTGATGCCCTTGATCGTCCTCGGCAGACCACAGATAAACGGCATTGGCCACATCCCTACCTACATGTTTTGAATGTTCTAATATAGCAGGATCCTGACCTTCCATCAACTCGTTGTACCACCTTTCTTCGAGTTCATCCGCCTTTTTATTGAGATGATAAGGCACATTAATGTAATACCTGGAAATGAACAACCTCGCAGCTTTATTAAAAGCAATACCAAAATTGAGTTGTTTTTGGTCTTTTGTTTCTGGTAGTTTTAGTTCCGGAAACTGTTGCTGTAACATTTGCAGGTCATTGTGCTCTGTTGCCAATAAGCAGGCTCCCAAAAATCCAAAATATCCATAAAAACGAGCAGCTACGGGCACTGCAATGCCCTCTACCTCTGATTCTATCTGAAGCGCAAGATCATACCATTCCATCATTAGGGTGATTTCTGTGGGCATGTTATTTCGGCTTCTCTGAAAAAGCCAAAATAAACCTCCAGACAACATTATTAGAAACAGTACGGCGGCTATGTGCTTACGAAATCTCTTCATGTACATACGTTTCTGTGTGCTGATTCTCTGTTAAACCTTTGGCAGCCGGAAAGTAAACAAAAAACCGGGTGCCCCTGCCTTTGGTACTTTTTACATCATATTTTAAGTTGTGTAAACCAAAGATACTTTTCACCAAGGATAAACCAATGCCCGATCCTTTAAATACATTGGCGTTTTGAGAACGGTAAAAGGGTTCAAATATCAGGTCAACTTCTGCCTTATCCATTCCGATGCCTTTATCAGTAATACACAGTTCTGCCTCCCGTTCCTTTTTGAAAGTAAGTGCAATTACTATTTCACTCCTGTTGCCGTATTTGGCAGCATTTTCAAGAATGTTGACCAGGGCAGTCTTGATGAGTTGTTCATTGCCATAATACAACAAGTCATTTTCATTTTCAGGTAGATCACTTATCACCACAGAAAATTTATCATGGGGATACATTTTTTGAACCGCCGTTTTTGCTTGAAAAAGAACTTCGTCTAGCCTGAAATTAAGGAATCTGATACTCGAACCGTCTGCGTTAATTTTAGAAAGCTGCATGATTTTGGAAGACACATCGCTCAATTCAATAACATCTTCGTAAACTGATTTTAATACCACACGGTATTCTTCCGCAGTTCGTTCCTTGTTCAGCACCACTTCAATCTGAGATAAAATTACGTTGAGAGGATTTTTGAGTTCATGAGAAATGTTGGATAAAAACTGTTTCTGATTGACAAAAACCTGTTGCATCCTGTCCAATAATTTATTAAAGGTTTGTACCAGCCTCGACAACTCATCTTTTTGGCCCGAATGATTGAGCCTGTGGGTCATATCTGAGGGCAGGATGGTGTCTACTTCGTTCATGATAGAGTTGACTGGTCGTAAGGCCTGACCGGCAAAAATCCACCCTCCCAATGCCACCAAACTAATAAACAAAATATACACCCAGGCAAGGATTTTTAATAGCTTACCCAATTGACTCGAATTGAAAACGGACTCTGCAACAATGACATATTCAAAGCCATATTTGTTTCTGTACAAGACCCCGATGGAGTTGAATTTGTCGTACACAAATCTTTTCTCGCGGTCGCTCCTAACCTGGTTGAGCTTGTCTACATTCAGCTTTGATTTAGCGTCGCTAAAAGTGTAGATTAGTTGGTTGTCACTGTTGTAAATTGCAATGTTTTCAGAAGAAAGCGGATTGTGTTCATTGCCGGGCTTGGGTTGGAAAAATTCTTCTTCCTTGTCTTTGATTTTACCTACCAACATTTCACCGGTCAGAAATGCTTTGGATCTAAGTGATTCATAAAAATCATCCTGCAACTGGTCGCGAAATCGATTGTAGATGTAAAAAAAAGAAATCATCATGATCGTAGCCACGATCAAAATAAATTGCAGGGTAAGTTTCGATCGAATCTGCATGCGTCTAGTCTTGTGACAGCATGAGCATATACCCTACCCCAAACTGGGTTTGAATTAGTTTTTTGTCGTATCCTTTATCCATTTTGTTTCTAAGGTAATTCATGTAAACCTCAATTACATTGGTGTTGGTTACAAAATCAATTTCCCATACTTTTTCTGCCAACTCCACCTTGGGTATCACCCTTTCCGGATTTCTTAAAAAGTATTCAATCAAAGCATACTCTTTGGGGGTTAAATCTATTTTTTGTCCCGCACGGTAAAACTGGCGAGTGTCCATATTGAGCTCAATATCGGCATATTTTAGTACGTTATTAGCCGATTTTCCAACATTTCTTCTGTCTAAAGCTTTAATTCGCGCTAAAAGTTCCTGAAAAGCAAAGGGTTTTGACAAATAATCGTCTGCGCCGGATTCCAGGCCCACCACCTTTTCATCGATGGCGTCAAGTGCAGATAGCAACAAAATAGGGGTTTCATTGCCAATGGCACGTAAAGATTTGACCAATTCATAGCCGTTGACTTTGGGCATAATGATGTCAGAAACGATTACATTGTAGGTATTGGTTTCAGCCAGGGTTCTACCTGCTTCACCATCGAAGGCGAGCTCCACCTCCATGCCACTTTCTTCCAATCCCTTCTTTAAAGACTGAATAATCTTGGCTTCATCATCAATAAGCAGGATTTTCATGATTTTGCTTTCATATTTAAAATAATCATATATCTGCAAATGTCATGATTAATCCAATCATTTAGACTACTTTATATAATTAAAAATTCATTATAATGGTGTAAAATCAAAGTCATTATGAAGAATGACCAGAATCAACCCCTTTCTAAGTATTTTCTAAGGAATAAAGTTTCGATAAGCACCCTGCAAAAATTAACTTTGTAGCCGTAATTTTAAAATTGAAAATCAAAGATTTAAAAAAGATTAAACCATGAACTTCCGATTTATCTACAAAGCATTTTTCTTTGTACTGTTGTCAGGACTTTTTATCGCTTCTTGTAAAGACGAACCAGATCCGATTGACCCTACAACTCCTGAGCAAAATCTAACCTCTCACTACAACAACAATGTAGTAACCGAGTGGATTCAACTTTACATGGATATTGATAAAGATCTTCCCGGTTTCAGACCAGCAGCTAACTCAAGGGCTTTGGCCTACATCTGGATGTCTGCTTATGAAGCTGGGCTTCCCGGTATGCCGGATTTTGTTTCCAATGATACCAAACTGTCGGGGTTAAATGTACCTGATCTTCCCAAAGATGCGCTTAAGTATGACTGGAATGTAGCTGTTAATGCTGCTATTGCCAGAACAATGGAGCATATGATGCCAGTAGCCAACACAGAGCAGAGAGGTTTGATCAATGACTTGGAATCAACCTTAAATACTACCCTTAAAGCCAGTGTATCACAAGAAAAATTTACCAATTCTCAGGAATGGGGAAGATTGGTTGCTGATGCTATCAATGCCTATGCAGATACAGATGTTGAAGGTGTTAAACAAGCTGCTGATGTCTTCCCTGCCGACTATGTACCACCAACTGGACAGGGCTTATGGCAGCCAGAGGATGGTAAGTCTTTGTTTCCTTACTGGGGCAAGGTGCGTACCTTTACTACTTTTGGAAGTGCTCTTCTATCTCCTCCTCCTCCTGCCTATAGCACCAATCCTGCAAGCCAGTACTACAAAGATTTTGTTGAGGTAAATGAAAATATTATAAACCTAACCCACGAGAGAAGATGGAGGGCAGAGTTTTGGAGTGATGACATCGTAGGACTTACCTTCAGTCCTCCTGCTAGACAATTCCAAATTGCTAACCAAATGCTTCAAAATGAAAACGCAAATTTAGAGTTTTGTCTTCATTTGTTGTTAAAATTAGGTATGGCTGAAAACGATGCAGCAGTTGCGGCTTGGGGATCAAAATATCACTACAATGTGGAAAGGCCTTTTAACTATATACCGACTAATATCAATCCGGATTTCAGAACGATTTTAGGAAACGCGGTTGGAACCGACAACCTTACCCCACCTTTCCCTGGTTATCCATCAGGCCACTCTACCTTTGGTGGAATTGCCATTTCTGTACTAAGTGAGTTTTTTGGTGAAAACTATACTTTTACAGACAGATGTCATTACGGCAGAAATGAGTTTATTGGAACGCCAAGAACTTACACCTCTATGACTCAAATCGGTGAAGAAAATGCTTATTCAAGAATTCCCCTCGGTGTTCATCCTCGTTTCGACTGTACAGAGGGCGTTCGTTTGGGTAAACAAATAGGTAAAAATGCAGTAGCATATAACCTGAAAAAATAATAAACAAGCAGCGCAATAATACAAAGAGGCGGCTCCTGATCGGGTGCCGCCTTTTTTATTTTCTCTATTAAAATTCTACAAATTTGGAATTCATTTAAGTCTAAGACATTATATAATTTATTTTTAATTTTTAAAAAATTAAATATCGTTTTTACTGAATTTCTAAACATATTCTAATAATTTATTTGGCATAATTTTTATTTCGGCACCTACCTTTGGGCCATCTTCTTTTTAGGTAGAAGATCGATTATTCTTTTTATTAAAAAATTAGCCATGATTAGCAAATTAACCCACAAAATCTTTTTTCTATCGCTCTTTGCATTGCTCTTCATTCTGTCGTGTAAAAACAATGTTGATACTGACGATCCCATTGTTGAAGAAAAAAACCTTACTGCACATTACAACAGCAATGTTGTGAGTGAGTGGATCAATCTTTATATGGATGTTGAAAAAGACCTGGCAGGTTTCAGGCCGGCACCTACCTCCAGAGCTTTAGCTTACATTTGGATGGCAGCTTATGAAGCAGGACTTCCCGGTATGCCTGAGTTTGTTTCCAATGACACTAAACTAACCGGCCTTGTTGTGCCAGATTTGCCAAAAGATAAACTCAAGTATGATTGGAATGTAGCTGTTAATGCCGCATTGGCAAAGTCAACAGAGTATTTTATGCATTCTGCCAATGCAGACCAAAGGGGGTTGATGAAGGATCTGGAGGCAACAATGAACAACACCTTAAAAACCAACATTTCTCAGGAGGTGTTTAACAATTCACAGGAATGAGGCAGGTTGGTAGCTGACGCCATCATTAAATACGCTGATACAGATGCGGAAGGTAAAAGCCAGGCCCTGGATCCGTTCCCAACATCTTACACACAGCCAACCGGCCAGGGTAAATGGAGTTCACCAGACGGCAAATCTTTGTCGCCCTACTGGGGAAAGGTAAGGACCTTCGCCACTTTTGGCAACAACCTGGTTTCTCCTCCTCCTCCGGCTTACAGCACCAATCCATCAAGTCAATATTATAAAGACTTTGCTGAAGTAAATGAAAACATTACTAACCTGACACCTGAAAGAAGGTGGAGGGCTGAGTTTTGGAGTGATGACATCGTAGGTCTTACCTTTAGTCCACCAGCCCGGGTTTTCCAGATCGCCAATCAAATGATCCAGAATGAAAGTGCCAACCTGGAATTTTCACTTCACTTGTTGTTAAAATTGGGAATTGCCGAAAACGACGCAGCCGTTGCTGCCTAGGGCTCTAAATTTTACTACAATGTAGAAAGACCTTCCAATTACATTCCCGCTACCATCAACCCTAATTTTAAAACCATTTTGGGAAATGCTCTCGGTACTGAAAATCTTACTCCTCCTTTCCCTGGTTATCCATCCGGCCACTCTACCTTTGGAGGATTGGGCATTTCGGTCTTAAGTGAATTTTTTGGTGAAAGCTACACCTTTACCGACCGTTGCCATTATGGACGTAGTGAATTCAATGGCACACCCAGAACTTACACCACCCAAACCCAAATTGGAGAAGAAAATGCCTTTTCAAGAATACCACTTGGTGTGCACCCGAGATTTGATTGCACAGAAGGCTTACGATTGGGCAAAGTAATCGGCAACAATGCCATAGCCTACAATGTGAAAAAATAATACGACGGAGACCTCGTCAAATTGTTTGAAGCGCTCTCTTTAATTGGGAGCGCTTTTTTTTTACCACGAATAGCTCAACTTTAAAGGACGACTCACCCATTGATTGCCGGCCAAATAACACCTCCAGGGCCAATGTGCGTGGGGGCCTACATGCACTGACATACCAACTCGAGGTGTAGTGATTACCTCTCCAGGTTTGAATCCATCATCGGCTATTCTCAAAGGTGATTTAGGGTCATAAAACAAAAGTCGGTTCCAGGATTTATCAATGCCAAGTCCCTGACAAATTTTTCCCGGCCCACCGGTAAGCAAGTAATTATTGGCCTCAATCCCCCGCCGCTGCTGGATGGATTCCAATCCAAGGATCGGTTCCACAGCACGGATCAATACCGCATGAGCCTTGTCTTGCGGAGCAGTAACCACGTTGAGCAAATGGTGCATGCCGTAGGAAATATACACGTAAGCACAACCTCCGGCAGCATACATCACCTCGGTTCGATCCGTCCTCCTGTTGTTATAAGCATGACAAGCTTTGTCGTCCGGGCCCCTGTATGCCTCCGTTTCCACAATCCTGCTATGGCTTATGATGCCATCAGATTCACAGATCAACACCTTACCCAATAATTGTAAGGCCAACGCGGCAACGTCTTCCGATAAATAAAAATTTTTGCTTAGCAGTTTCATAAGGCAAATGAACAATCAAAATGCGACTTAAAAAAGTAGGAACCGTGAGATGCTATAATTTTTCTAAATTTGGACGCAGTTTAATATGGAAGTCCCTTTAAATACTCTTTAAATATTTTTGATCTATGGCCAAACAAAAGCAGGTTAAAAAAAGCCCTATTGTCAACGAAAACAAACCAAAAATAGAAGTTGCCCCCCTTCCACTGCCCTCCGGTTTTTGGAAAAATCAGGGTTGGAAGGTCGCTGTTCTTATGGTTGTTGGTTTGTTTATTTACTACCAAACGGCTAATTACGGCTATGTGCTCGACGATCAAATTGTCATCACCGACAATCAGTTTACCAAAAAGGGATTTAGTGGCATCTATGAAATTTTGAGCACTGAATCCATGACGGGCTATTTTGGGGCACAACAAAATCTGGTCCAGGGAAATCGTTATCGCCCCCTGTCTCTGGTCACCTTTGCTATGGAATACGGCATCTTCAATGAGCTAAAACCTGGCGTTAGTCACATAATCAATCTCCTGCTTTACATCATAAGTTGTGTATTTATTTTAAGGCTTGTTCAGTTGCTCGTCCCAGATAAAAAACCTCTAATGGGTTGGTTTGACATGGGTTTTGCGGCTGCCCTGCTTTACCTGGTTCACCCCATCCACGTAGAGGCAGTGGCCAATATCAAAGGTCGCGACGAAATCATGGCCATGCTGTTTTCGTTGCTGTCTCTTTACTATTTTGTGTTGCATTACATGTATGGCAAGGGTAAAAATTATTTATACGCAGCCCTTGCCACCTACTTTTTAGGCTTGCTATCCAAAGAAAACACCATCACCTTTGCAGCGGTAATTCCAC
>JAGNSQ010000074.1:13954-16061 GCA_017987975.1 Saprospiraceae bacterium | reverse complement strand
AAACAGCTGCCATCAAATTGGGCGAACTTAATTCTTACGCCACGCTTGTACCCAACATAGATTTATTTATACAGCTGCATGTAACCAAAGAAGCCGTAATAAGTAGCCGGATAGAAGGTACTCAAACCAACATGGATGAGGCTTTATTGGACGAGGATGAAATAAGTCCTGAGCGTAAAAATGACTGGCAGGAGGTTAATAACTACATCACTGCCCTCAACCAGGCCATTGCAGAACTGGAAAAACTGCCCATTTCTACCAGACTGCTTAAACAGACCCATAAAACCTTGTTGCAGAGTGTACGAGGCGAGCATAAATTGCCGGGAGACTACCGCACCAGTCAAAACTGGATTGGAGGAAATAGTCTTATGGATGCCGTATTTATTCCCCCTCATCATGAGCATGTCTATGACCTGATGGGTGATTTGGAAAAATTCATTCACAATCAGGATATTCATGTACCCGATTTGGTAAAAATAGCCATTGCCCATTACCAGTTTGAAACCATCCACCCCTTTTTAGATGGCAACGGAAGAATAGGTCGTTTATTGATCACCTTATTTTTAATTGATAAGAATATTTTGGGCAAGCCGCTGCTGTACCTATCTACCTATTTTGAAAAAAACAAGAGCCTGTATTACGACAACCTCACCCATGTGCGAACCAAAAACGACATGAAACAATGGCTCAAATATTTTTTAGTAGGCATAGCCGAAACCGCTGAGCAAGCAAGCCTAACGCTGTCTGCAGTGATTGCTTTAAAGATGAAATTAGAAACTGAAATTTACCAGTCTTTTGGCAAAAAAAGCAGTAAGGCCAAGCTGCTGCTGCAACAACTATTTAAAAAACCCATCATCCATGTAAAACAGGTACAAGCCCTTACAAAAACGAGCTACAAGGCAGCCAATGATTTGGTCAGCGATTTTGTAGCAGCCGGCATCCTTAAAGAAATGACCGGAAAAAGTCGCAATCGCGTTTTTGTTTTTGAAAAATACCTGGAATTATTTTAAGATGACAAAACAAAAAACAAAGAGCGGCCCAGCGGCCCATCAAAATATACCATCCCTCCGGTTCCCCGGCTTTGAGGGGGTGTGGGAGAAGAGGAAGTTGGGGGAGAAATAAAAAAAATAGAATATGAAATCAGAAGAAATAAAGGTACTTTTTGCACAGTTTGAATCAGCTGCAGCCAGCCTTGAGGGTGTTGAATGCTGGAGTGCCCGTGAATTACAAAATTTGCTAGGATACAGCAAATGGGAGAACTTCGAAAAAGTAATCCAAAAAGCCAAAGACGCATGTAAAAATGCAGGAGAAGAAGTAGCTTATCATTTTCCTGACATCAGGAAAACGATAGCTATGCCAAAAGGGGCTGAAAAGGAGATAGATGATCTACTTTTAACCCGGTATGCTTGTTATCTTATTGCACAAAATGGAGACAGCCGGAAACAAGAAATTGCCTTTGCCCAAAACTATTTTGCAGTGCAGACCCGAAGGGCTGAATTGGTAGAGCAGCGCCTATTAGAATACGAAATAATAAAAGCCCGCGAAAAACTCAGCCAAACAGAAAAACAACTCTCTGGCATAATATATGAAAGAGGCGTGGATAATCAAGGTTTTGCTATTATACGTAGCAAAGGGGATCAAGCACTATTTCGTTTAAATACTCAAATGTTAAAACATAGGATGCGCGTACCTGATTCAAGACCTCTATCTGATTTTTTACCAACCATAAGCATAAAGGCAAAAGATCTTGCCGCAGAAATGACAGGCCTAAACGTGCAAAGCAAAGACCTGAAAGGTCAAACTAAAATAGAAAAAGAGCACATCGACAATAATTTGGCAGTAAGAGAAATGCTTACCAAAAGGGGCATAGTACCCGAAAACCTTCCTGCAGCTGAGGATGTAAAAAAACTACAACGCAAATTGGAAGGTGAAGAGAAAAAAGTGCTGAAGGATACAAAAAAGAAAAAATAATGAAAAAGCAAACATACCTTTCCTCCGAGCCCAATCAAAATATGCCATCCCTCCGTTTCTCCGGCTTTGAGGGGGCGTGGGAGAAGAATAGCCGTCGGCCGGAAAAACAGAAAAACTAATCGAAGACTATTTATTT
>JAGNSQ010000074.1:0-13854 GCA_017987975.1 Saprospiraceae bacterium | reverse complement strand
CAGCGCTGAAAGCGGTGAATATCCGTAACCCCCGGCACCGCCGGGGGTGGGTAAAGCAGCAGAATCCGTTTTGGCAATCAGCTGCTGTACAGCCACCATCTGGAGAGACCTACAAGCCGATACTCTTTTTGAGCGAAATGTAGGTCAAAATCGACCAGATATTTTATCCAAAAAACATCGCTGAAGGCGATGTACGTGAGTAACCCCCGGCAGCGCCGGGGGTGGGTAAAGCAGCAGAATCCGTTTTGGTGACATTTTTGACAGATGTGAAACAGCTATCAAAAATGGTGACAAAACCCCAGCGCTGAAAGCGGTGAATATCCGTAACCCCCGGCAACGCCGGGGGTGGGTAAAGCAGTAGAATCCGTTTTGGCAATCAGCTGCTGTACAGCCACTATCTGGAGATACCTACAAGCCATTACTCTTTTTGAGCGAAATGTGGGTCAAAATCGACCAGATATTCTATCCAAAAAACATCGCTGAAGGCGATGTACGTGAGTAACCCCCGGCAACGCCGGGGGTGGGTAAAGCAGCAGAATCCGTTTTGGCGACATTTTTGACAGCTGTGAAACAGCTATCAAAAATGGTGACAAAACCCCAGCGCTGAAAGCGGTGAATATCCGTAACCCCCGGCAACGCCGGGGGTGGGTAAAGCAGTAGAATCCGTTTTGGCAATCAGCTGCTGTACAGCCACTATCTGGAGATACCTACAAGCCATTACTCTTTTTGAGCGAAATGTGGGTCAAAATCGACCAGATATTCTATCCAAAAAACATCGCTGAAGGCGATGTACGTGAGTAACCCCCGGCAACGCCGGGGGTGGGTAAAGCAGCAGAATCCGTTTTGGCGACATTTTTGACAGCTGTGAAACAGCTATCGAAAATGGTGACAAAACCACAGCGCTGGAAGCGGTGAATATCCGTAACCCCCGGCAACGCCGGGGGTGGGTAAAAAAGTTACATCTGTTTTGTCAATCGCCCTCTGTACAGCCAACATCTTGAGATACCTACAAGCCGTTACTCTTTTTGAGCGAAATGTAGGTCAAAAAACATAGATTTCGCTCAACACCTATCACTTATTGAGCGAAATGTGGGTCATAAAACATAGATTTCGCTCGATACCTATCATTTAGTGAGCGAAATGTGGGTCAAAGTTTGCACATTTCGCTCGATAGCCGTAATTTTGGGTTATAATTGGTAAGCATGATCGTTGGCAGAGACATAGAATGTAAGCGGCTGAGCAGTGCCATGAAAGACAGGCAATCTCACTTTATAGCCTTGTACGGCAGGAGGCGGGTAGGCAAGACTTACCTGGTCAAAAACTACTTTCAGCACCAATTTGCATTTTACTGTACCGGCCTGCTCAAAGGCAATAAAAAACAGCAGCTCACCAATTTTATTAATGCACTGCAAAGTTATTTTCCCGGCTTTGATCCATCGGTTGTTATCACCAATTGGTATGAAGCATTTAATGCATTGAGTAAGGCATTGTCCAAACAAAAGTCGGCCGGAAAAAAAGTGATTTTTCTGGATGAAATGCCCTGGATGGACACCAACGGGTCTGACTTTATCCTGGGGCTCGAATATTTCTGGAACAGCTGGGCATCGGCCCGAAAAGATGTATTGCTCATTGTTTGCGGGTCTGCCACTACCTGGATGGTGGGTAAACTTTTCAACGATACGGGCGGCTTATACAATCGGATAACGATCAAGATGCGCATAGATCCGTTTACCTTGCAGGAATGTGCCTCCTTTTTTCAGGCCAAGGGCTTACACTATAGTCCTGTGCAGTGCATAGAGGCCTACATGGCGGTGGGTGGCATTCCCTTTTACTTAGAACAGTTTCAAAAGGGATTGTCTCCTGTACAAAACATCGATGCCCTGTTTTTTGGTAGAAAAGCGCTGTTTGCCGATGAATACGATTTGTTGTTTAAATCCCTGTTCAAAAACCACAGTTCTTATGTGGCGGTGATTGAGGCCATTTCCAAAAAAAACAAAGGGCTGGATCGGGCAGGCATTGCCCAACACAGTGGACTGGCCGATGGCGGTAGTCTTACCAAAATCCTCACCCAGCTGGAGCAAAGCAACTTTATCAGAAAGTACCGGTCGATGCACAAAAAAACAAAAGATACGCTGTATCAGCTGATCGATCCTTTCTGTTTGTTTTACAACAATTTCAGCCCTTCTCTGAATGAAGATGGATATTGGATCCAAAATTATGGCACACCGAAGTTTTACAATTGGTCGGGCTATGCATTTGAGGTGGTATGTCTGAATCACATTGAGGAGATCAAAGTAGCCTTGGGCATTAGTGGCATCCAGAGTCAGACCTATACCTGGCAAAATCCCAATGCGCAGATCGACCTGCTGATAGATCGGGCGGATAAGGTAATCAATATGGTTGAGATCAAATACAGCCAGGGCCCGTATACCATTACCAAAAAATATGAAAAAGAACTCAGAAACAAAGCGCAGCAATTGGCGCAGTTTGGCTCGGGTAAAAAAGCAATATGGCCGGTAATGATCAGCCCTTATGGCCTTGCCAACAGTCCCTACAACCACTTTTTTGTAAATGTGCTGGGCAGTGATATTTTTATGCCCTAATTCCCACCGACTATAACTGCTCACTCCACCACCATCAACTTGTGCTTAATCGCAAACATCACCAGCCCTACCCTGCTTTTGACATCGAGTTTTTCGAAGAGGGCTTCGCGGTAGCCGTCGATGGTCTTTGGGCTAAGGTTCATTTGGGTGGCGATTTCTTTGTACGTGAGTTCTGAGCAGCACAGGCGGATGAATTCGATTTCTTTTTCTTTGAGGTGGCTGCGGATCTGATCGTTTTTGAGGTTTTTCATGAGCGCTTTGGAAACCTTTTCGTTTTGGTGAAAGCCAAACTGCAGGGTATCGTCGAGTGCTTTTTTGAGGATCTCGGGTTTGACATCCTTGAGCAGGTAACCCTTGACCCCTTTCCGCAACATCTGGATGACGGTGAGGTCTTCATCTTCCATAGACAGGGCAATGACGGGTATTTCGGGGTGTTTTTGCATGAGCCATTCCATGGTTTCGATGCCATCCATCACCGGCATTTTTACATCTAACAGGATGATGTCGGGCATGGCAAAGGCAGGGTCTTGCAGCCGGTGGATCAATTCCCGGCCATTGCGACCGATGAAATCCACTTCGTAATTTTCAAAGCGGTTGATCAAAACCTCTAAGGCCTGACAAAAGAGGCTGTGGTCGTCTATGATAAATACTTTTTTCATTTCAATGCTTTAGATGCTCTTTGTAAATGGGCATATGATTTGCACACAGTTGCCATGGGGTTGTGCTTCTTCAAAGTGGACGGTGGCACCCAGCAGGCCGGCCCTGGAGATGAGGTTGGAAATGCCCATGCCTGCGCCGTTGGTATGCTGGTGAAAGCCAATGCCATTGTCTTCGATGAGGATGACAATTTGATCGGCACCAAAATCAAGGCCGATGTGGAGTGCCGTAGCGCGGGCGTGTTTGATGACATTGGATAAGGCTTCCTGCACCATGCGAAAAAGCAGGATTTCACGATCGGGGTCGATGGCGGCTACCTCTCCCTTGATATCGAGTACCGCATTGAGAAAATGCAGTCTATTGAGCCTGTCTACTTCCATTTGAATGGATCTCACCAAGCCGTTAAATACGATGTACTCGTGATTAAGTGATCTGGAGAGCATGCGAATTTGGGCAAGCACCTCCGAAATGAGATCTGCCGTTTCATTTAGAATCCTTGCATCCTCGGTGTTTTGGGGCTGGGTAATGAGAGTCAATTGCATCTTGGCTACGGAGAGCAGCTGGCCGATGTTGTCGTGCAACTCCCACGAAATATTTTTGAAGTCCTGTTCCTGGATTTCGGTGCGGGTGCGGGCAATGATGGCGTCAAATTCGAGCTGAGCCCTTTGTTTTTCCAAAAGGAACTCAACCTTTCTCTTGTGGGCTCGCAGCACAATGCTGATGATGATGCCCACCAATAGAAGATAAACCAGTGAAAAACTGACAAAGATGATGTTTAAATCCGGCTGCCCCATCTGATCCCTATGATGTTACTTGTGTGCATGAGTAACTGTAAAAGTAAGACAATGCCCCTAAAAACCAGAAAATCGATCAAGGCATATCTCACCCCCAAAAATACAGGTAGAAATGGAATGTAAAATACCAGGATGCCGATGCTGATCCAAAAATAGCGTGATCGCTCAATGTCTGCTACATCTGAGGAATTGAGCCGATCCATAATATACACATAGACATTCGAGAGTAGTAGCAGGCTGCCGGCACTATAAGCAAATAAAAATAAGGTATGCTGTAAATTTTGGAAGTAGATCCACTCCCCTATCCAAACCGCGGCAAACAGGCTAGTATTGAACATCCATCGGGTGCGACTTTTTTTATTCAGAAGAAAATACAAATAAAAGTAACTGAGAAAGAGCAGCAAGGTGTAAATGTTGTACACAATGTTATTGAATACCAGAAACTCGTTTTGAAATAAAGCACCTAGAAGCTCAATGACAGCGGTGATAATCAAAACAATACGAAACATGCGATCGCACTCAGAAGAAACCCCGGGAGTAAAGAAACTTACACCCAGGGTGATACACGGGATTATAATATTAGCTAAATTGTAAATATCCATTATTACTGGGCATCGTATGCTTTCGGCGGATAACCCATATTGCCAAAGTTAAGCAAATATTGGTTTTGAGTGTCTCCTATCTTGATATCTTCATGTGTTGTTACCCCATCTTTTACTGCAATTTCAGTCGGAGAGAAAAACAAGGTCAGTTTACCGGCCTTATCACCATCATTAGCACCATAAACTCCAAAATAAACCCTCATTCCACTTGGATTTATGTTTTGACTTTTGGCTATTTGATTGGCGTATAAAAAATAATTGTGCAATTCTTCAGCTGAAAACCAGGCATAGGTCTGCACTTCCTTATCGCACGCCTGAAACTTGGCCAGAAAAGTATCAGAGAGCATCTCTGCCTTTGCCCTGTGAATCAATTTGGGCTGGACAATGTTCATGTCTGGAGTAGTAGTAATATTTGTACATCCGGTGGCCCCAAAAATAAGTACTAAAAGCAGGAATAATAGTACGTTGCCTCCTGCTGTTTTTTCGTGTTGTTTACTCATTAGGTTTAGTTTATTAGGTAAAATAATGGTAAATGTAGCCACACTACACCATAGTGACACCCAGCAATTTCCCCTTGCAGGAGGGGAAATTTCCCCTTGGAGTTGGATTGATAATCAGACAGATACCCTGACTTGGCCCTTTTAGTACTTTGTTCAACAGCAAATTTTCTCGTAGTTGAGTATAACTATAGGAAAGTTGACTCTCTTGCTGGTAAGTTCAAAAGATAGGTGTAAAAAAAAAGGCCGATACCCAAAGAGGTCGGCCTTAATTTCATTTCTACTAATGTCAATCAATGACTACATAGCCCCTGGATGGTATGAAACACATCGTGGAGGGTGGTCAATTGCTGATTCAGTTCTTTGTCTTTTTTGTTTTTCATTACCGCCTTGTTCAACTTTTCTGCACCTGCTACCAGGTCGGTCAGGGCTTTATTGATTTCAGGGGTATTAAATGTGGTAGGTATTTTACCTTTTTGGATGGCCATGGCTTTGAGTGCCATTTCTCCTGATCGTTGTCTGATGGGTTTGAAGTCGCCTTCTTCAGCCGGGTGGAAGGTAGCTGCCATCACTTTGTGAAATTCCTTTAATTCGGTCCACGAATCTTTTTCGATTACCACCAAATAGTCATTGGCCATGGCGTTGATGTAATTCTCATTGACCTGATTCCAGTTGATGACATTCCAGATCGCTGACAGGTAGTCTGCTCGTTTGTTTTGGTATTTTAAGTAGTAAGCGTGTTCCCACACATCGATGCCCATTACCGGAATGCCTCTGCAAGGAGATACATCCATGATGGGATTGTCTTGATTGGGAGATGAACACACTGCCAGTTTTTTATCGGTAGTAAGGTACAGCCATGCCCATCCGGAGCCAAAACGGGTTGCCGCTTCTTTGTTCAACATTTTTTGTAAGCTGTCGAGTCCGCCGAGGTCGTTGATCACAGCCATGCCCACCTTAGTATCCGGGTTGAAGGCTGCACCCTTGCCCAGGATGCTCCAAAAAAGTGAGTGGTTGTAGTGTCCGCCTGCATTGTTTCTGATGGCACCGCCGGCCCTTTCGGCTCTGAGCATGATGTCCATCAAAGGCAGGGTTTCATACTTGGTACCAGCTAAGGCCTTATTGAGATTGGTAACATACGCCTGGTGGTGTTTTCCGTGGTGGATTTCCATGGTTTGGGCGTCAATGTAAGGTTCCAGGGCATCTAATTGATAAGGCAACAGGGGTAAAATAAAGGGTCCTGCCGGTTGAGCCCAGGCCTGAATAGAAAAAGCCACTAATAGAAGTGAGAAAAATGATCGCATAATATATTTGTTTAATAATAGTAACAGTCAAATAGAGGCAGTTGGTTCAAAAACGGGGGTCACTAATCAGCTCATAATCGGTCAAAGTGGATAAAAAAGTAATCAAATCGGCCTTTTCTGATACCGAAAGGGCAATTCCCGGCTTAGGCCCAGTCTGGAGCTGTGTAGCGAGTGTTGCTGAATATTTAACGCCATTGTCATAATGATCCAAAACGGCATTTAAGTCTTTGAGCCGGCCATCGTGCATATAAGGAGCGGTAATGGCTACATTGCGCAAAGAAGGAACCTTAAACTTGCCCAGATCCAGCGGTGTTTCGGTAATTCTGGCCCTGCCTTCATCTGCAAACTGGGTATCCAGGCCATTGTTAAAATATTGTTGATTGGTAAACAAAGGCTCTGCATGGCAGGCAGTACATTTTTGTTTAAAAATTTCATATCCGCGGGCTTCTGTGGTAGTAAACTCACTTTTTCCCTGCCTTACTTTGTCATACTTACTTCCCTTTGAAACGAGCATTAATTGAAATTGGGCCAGGGCCTTTAAAAGAAGGGGTGAGGTAATGGTATCCATGGTTGGAAACACTTTTTTGAAGCGCGTGGGGTACGATGTATGGCGATTGAGTTTGACTACTACATTAGCCATTTTTTCGTCCATCTCCAGTGGATTTTCTATGGCATTGGGAGGTACAAAGTCGAGGTGGACCACTCCCCCATCCCACATAAATTCTTTCATAAAGGCCATGTTGACAATGGGTGGTGCATTTCTGATGCCCGACCGCTCATATACCCCCAGACTTAGGGCGTGTTGTGGATCGGTAAATGCAACCGCTTTTACGTGGCAATTGCTACAAGCCACCGAGTTGTCGCTCGACAATAAAGGATCATTAAAAAGGTCCTTGCCCAGGCTGAAACCCTCCTGCGTTATAGGATTGTCGGCAAGGGGATAAACGGGCGAAGGAAAATAATTGGGTACCTCTGGAAATAAAGAAGCCTCAGTGTTATCGTCTTTTCCGCAGGAAGAGAAGATAAACAGGCCGATGGCAATTAAATATAATCTCATGGTATAAAATTTAACAAGCAGGCAGACTGTACTGCCTGCTTGTCTATTTCCAATAAAAAACTATTACTGATGAATATGGTCAAAATTAAATGACTCTTCCATGTTGTGTGCAATGTCTACCCCATCTGATGGTTTGTGAACATTGTGGTTGCCTGTAAAGTCAACTTTGTGGTGACCATTGAATAAGCCCAGTACATCAAAAGTCATGTGTACATGGGGGCTTGATTTAGCATCCACAATGGCATCTGTATCAAAGTCAAAGCTGATTCTTTTGTTGTTGTAAACAAAAGCAGTACCTGCGATGTTTTTCCAACCACCGATGTGGTAAGCCATGCCTTTTGCATTGTCGGCAGTGATGGTTTCTGCTCCTGAAACACCCCCATTGGAAGCATCAGACTGACCTTCAAATTTTAAGGCAATGTAGCCTGAATTCCAATTCCAAAACATCTTGCTGGTAGCAGGATCTAAAGCGCCACCGGTAGCGCCGTTGAGTACGCCTGTGCTGTCAACGCCAACCGTAAAGGTTATTTTGTTGTATTTGCCTGAAGGTATATTCGCCAATTCAATTACCTGAGAAGCGGGCTTGCTTTCATCAATTAAATAGTATCCTTTGGTACCTGTTGCGGTAGCTTCGAGCACATCTTTGTACACTTTTCCGTCAGTGGCTTCCAATTCAATGGCAGAGATGTAATATCTCAATAAATTCATGTTGAATTTTTGTCCCAATGCGTTGGTGTAGCTGTAAGTAGTGCTGCCCGGTGTGGCCATGGTGAGTTGCTGCTGAATGCCATTCACTATGGCAATATTGTCAAACTCTACCTCCATAGAACCTGTAGTTGCCGGCTCATCTTTGTCGCATGATAAAAAGGTAACGAGGGTCAAGAGGGTAAATAATTTTATGATTGATTTCATTGTTTTTTCTTTTATTAAAAATTTTAGAATAAATAAGTTAGTTGGGCACTAATTCTATGTCCTGCCGTTACTTCTTCATTGGCATATTGTGAATGAAAAGGTTGGGCAAGCGAAAAATCGGCCACATAGTTGTTAAATTTTACATTGAGTCCGGTAACCCCATAATTTCCATTGGCACCGGTGCCGTGTTCATATTTGCCTTCACTGTTGACATCTCTGGCAATGTTTTCATAGTGCCATCCTGCGTAGGGTGTCACCGAAAACGATGAAGAGATTTTGAGTGTATAAAACAGCATGGTCTGATTGGAAATCTGTCGGCCGAATTGGTAATGATCAGCATTTTCGAAACTCCACTGTGCACTTGGTGAAAACAAGATCCCCAGGCCCTTATAGGTAAAGAATGCATTAATACGTGCCACTGGTGACCAGGCCTGATTTCCTGTATTAAAATTCACCGGCAAGTTGCCTTCTGCCAGATTGGGATTAAAATGACCCGTAGGCAACTTTAATCCTGCCCCGGCATCGAGGTACATGGTAGTGGCAGAAAATCTGGAATTGATCAATACCCTGTTGAGGGTGGCTTGTACATCACCTATGCCGTTGATATTGTAATTTCCATTCCTACTGGTGCGGGTATTCCATCTGTAAGGTACAGATGCAAGCACATACCAATTGTTGGCAGGTGTGAACCTCAGTGAAGCCGTTAAGTTGTCATGTTGATCGTGCGTGGTTAAGGTCTGTGAAAGAGCACCATCAAAGCCATAGCCAAAGTAGCTCAAGCTAAGGTGGTTTTTCTTAAACAAGGTGGTTAACCCATTGGAACCCGCTCCTATACTGCATCCACAAACATCACAGGCTTTGACAAACGACATGTTGAAGATCATACCCATCAAAATCAAAGTGATTTTGTGAAACATGATTCTAAATTTGAAAGACTGTTAATTGGGGATTGAAACTTAAAAAGTATCAGACAGTCAACTCAGGAGGAGGGGAAAATAAAAGTAAAAAGGTGGATGGCTGTTTAGAAACAGCATATTGGATTTCTGTTTGAGAAATTTCTTTTTTATCGATACCCCGCAGCATTACTGGCTCTACCAGGGTGTAATACACTTGTTTTAGTTCTTCTTTGGTGGGAGGGTATTTTGATGCGTTCTGACTTTGTTTCAGTTTTTTCATCAAAAAACACTTGCCATTACATTTTAAGTCGGGATTGTTTCTGTTGACACACATATACCTAGCCACAAAGCTGCGGTTTGCCTTGAATTGCACAACAGTAACCCAGTCCTTTATACAGAGTATAGTGAGGAGGCCAATTAAAAACAGAGATATGTATCGTTTGAAATACATTGGCATCAAAGGTAAGCAGCCGTGAGCTAATAATTTATGACATGGGTCATAAAAAGATATGACAAAAAAAAAGGGAGGCTCAACCTCCCTGTATATTATTCGTTTATAGACTATTTATGCAATTCAAATGTATAGTTGAGTATTTTCAGGATCTGCGAATTTGTTTTAGGATCTCTGTTTTTGAGATAAATATCCACATCCACCATTGTTTCTGTGATCTCTTTTTCTTTGCTGTCAAAAATTACATTCACCTTGCCTTTTTCTCCCGGTTTGATGGGCTTTCGGGTCCAATCAAGCGTAGTACAGTCGCAGCCTGAAACAATTTCGATCTCTATCACTTCTGTACCGGTATTGGTAAAAACATAGTCAAAGGTTTTTTTGTCTCCTTTCTTCATCTTACCCAATGGTATGGATTCCTGATCAAAGGTCATGTGTACGCCTTGCTTTTTAGGTTGTGCAGCCGGCTTTTGAGCGTTGAGCTGAATACCTGAAACGAGAAAAAGAGCAAAGAATAAAAATATAAGTGATCGCATTTTTACTAAAGTTTGTTTTAACAAGACAAATTTCGTGCGAAAATGTTACAACCCATGCGGATTTTAAAATTAAAGAAGTGTTAAAATTATATCTACTTGTTTATCTATTATTTACATATTATTATAAAATAAATATTACACGCTTCCGACGTCAGAATTTGAGTTTTTACCCCAGCACCCATCTAGTGGCAATATTTTATTAATTTCGCCCAGATTCGAGAGTGCTTGAAAATATTTTTTACAAATTCAAATTATGAAAAGAATATTCCTGTTTTTAACAGTCCTCTGCAATTTAACAGCATTCGGCCAGGCCAATGACGGATCATTGAAAAAAAACCTCGATTACTATCTGCCAAATATTAGTTACAATTCCAAAATCACCTCTCCGGAGCATTTTTTTGGTCACCAGGTGGGAGAATGGCACATCAGCCATGATCGATTGGTGGAGTACATGAAATTGTTGGCAGATCAATCAGACAGAGTGGACTTTGTGATCTATGGCAGGTCTCACGAAAACAGGCCTCTTATCAATCTACACATTAGCAGTCCTCAAAACCTGAGCAAAAAAAATGAGATCCAACAACGAAGTGTGGAATTGACCCTGGCTGAGAAGGCCGGTCAACTTGACATCTCAAAAATGCCCCTGATCTTGTATCAGGGATATAGCATCCATGGCAACGAGCCCAGCGGGGTAAATGCCTCTGTACTGGTAGCCTATTACCTGGCAGCCGGAGAAAGCGAGGAGGTAGCTGCCACGCTGCAAAATTGTTTTATCCTGCTGGATCCCTGTTACAACCCGGATGGGGTACAAAGATTTTCTACCTGGGCCAACAGCCACAAAGGCATGAACCTGATCACCGACCCTGCCACCAGAGAGTACAACGAAATGTGGCCGGGCGGTAGGACCAATCATTACTGGTTTGACCTCAATCGCGACTGGTTGCTTTTGGTCCATCCAGAATCACAAGCCAGGGTGGCCAACTTCCACCAATGGAAGCCGAATGTACTGACAGATCACCACGAGATGGGCACCCAATCTACCTTCTTTTTCCAGCCCGGTGTACCTTCCCGCACCAACCCCCTTACCCCCGCAGAAAACCAGGTATTGACAGAAAAAATTGGCAATTTCCACGCCGATGCCTTAGATAGCATAGGATCTCTTTATTACAGCAAAGAGAGTTTTGACGATTTTTACTACGGCAAGGGCTCCACCTATCCCGACATTCACGGCGCGGTAGGTATTTTATTTGAGCAAGCCTCATCCCGCGGTCATTTGCAGGAAAGTGTAAATGGTCTGCTGTCCTTTCCGTTTACCATCCGAAACCAGGTAGTTACTTCTCTTTCAACGCATAGGGCTTGTGTAACCTTAAAAAATGAGTTACTGGCCTTCAAACAAAAATTTTATGCAGATCGCATCAAAGACATCCATAAAGAAATGGTTCAGGGCTATGTGTTTTTTGACCCCGATTTGAGCAAAAGCAATGAGTTCATCAAAAATCTAAATGCCCATAAAATTGATGTTTACCAATTGCAGACCGATTATAAACACAATTCTTTTGTATATCCCGCCAAAAAAAGTTTTGTGGTTCCCAGCCAGCAAACCCAGGGCCGATTGGTAAAAACCATTTTTGAAAAAGTGCGCAGCTTCAAAGACAGCATCTTTTATGATGTATCTACCTGGACCCTGCCCCTGGCCTACGACCTCAAATATGATGAAGTCAACAAAGAACAGACTTCCGGTTTGATGGCATCGGCAGCAAAGTGGACTATCGCCGATATGGTAGCAGCCTCATGTGATTGCCGGCCCGACGCTTATGCTTTGGGTGTAGAATGGCAACAAGCTTACGCGCCTTCTTTTTTATATGCTCTACTGGCAAAAGGCATTAAAGTGAGAACCAGTACCCAGTCCATTACCATCCATAGTGGGAGAGGTCCTATTAAATTAGGAGCTGGCTCCTTGATCATTCCGCTTACTGGTCAGGCCATGTCGGCCAGGGAGATCACTGATTTTGTACAATCGCAAAATAAAAAATGGAATGTGTCAGTAGAGAGCCTGCTTGGTGGTGCTGCTGCCGATGGTTTATCAGCTGGGCACCCGGATATCAATCCTGTGAATCTGCCCAAGGCCCTGACCCTAATAGGACAAGGCGTATCGCCCTATGAGGCCGGAGAGCTATGGCATTACATGGATCAGCGATTGGGTCTGCCGCTAACATTATTGGATAAAAAAGACCTGAATAGGGTCTCTCTGGAACGGTACAATACCATGGTTTTGGTAGACGGTAATTACAATGACCTTGGGGAAAATAATTTTAAAAAGATCGAAGAGTTTATCAAAAAAGGCGGCACCCTGATCTGTATGGGCAAGTCGCTCGACTTTGCCAAATCGAGGTCATGGGCCAAGCTCAATCCCATAGATGCTGACAAGTCAAAATCCGATCCCCTGCCCTATGGCATGGCGGATGACTTACTGGGTTCCAGGGTATTGGGAGGTGCTATATTTGACACGAAAGCAGACCTGTCGCACCCCTTGTGTTTTGGCTTACCCGATGAGCACCTTGCCTTATTTAAGCAGGGCACTGAAGTATATAAGTTAGCAGAAAATTCATTTGCCAGCCCTCTCAGATACACCAGTGAAAAACCAGCCTTGTCGGGATATACACCAAGGGGCTTTGAAGAAAAATTACAGGGCAGTGCCGCCGCATTGACCTATGGCCTGGGCAATGGCACCGTGCTTTGTTTTCCGGATAACTTATTGTTTAGGGGCTATTGGTGGGGAGGTTTCAGGGTCTTTGCCAATGCCTTGTTTTTTGGGCCGCTGATAGATCGGTCAAGCCTTGATAAATAAGGGTGTCAATTGCAGCCTGTGCCCGAGAGAAGCACTACATCTGTGATGACAACATTGCCAGAAAAGGAGACTGCAGGGGCAAAGATGGCCGTGCCCGGCAAGAACGACTGATTGCCCGAAAATAAAAGTTGTGAGGAGGCCGTGAAGAGTCCACCCCAAATATGGGAAACATCAATGCTTAAACTAACTGGGCATCCCCCATTTTGATTTTCAAGGGAGCCGAGGTCCGTTTTACCGTTGACCAGTCGGTACCCTGCTAAAGCATCCAAAATAGAAGGAACACCATAGATTATCTGCCCTGCATTGATAGCCGGAGAGCCGGCAGTGAGTGAAAAATTGCGTACCGGGGCAAAGGGAGAAAACAAAAGGGGATTGGAAATGAGCGTGTTCATCGCACTAAATTGAGAGGGACTGCCTGTATAGACCAGATCATTTTGATTGCCGGAATAACGGTAGGCAAGGTTGTTGTCAAAGACCATATTGGTAGTGGTATATCCAAAAATAGAAGCGGCATAATGTAGGTCTGAGATGGGAATCAAAATATTTTGAACAATGGAGCAGCTATCGGTTTTTTGAATAGAAATTTCGCTGGTCCAGTTTTGGATGGTACCATTTTGGAAGAAGGTATTGTTTCTTAGAATACAATTTTTCACAAGACCGGTATTCGCACCGAAAACAATGCCGTGGTTGTCGTTTTCAT
>JAGNSQ010000204.1 GCA_017987975.1 Saprospiraceae bacterium | reverse complement strand
ATCTTGCCATTGTCAACCAGATTTATGGGAACTGTAGGATTGGGGTTAGAAAATGCTCCTGCCCATACCTCTGCTACCGCCGGTTTTACAAATTTGGATACCTTGGCGCTGGCATTAATCCCTGTTGGGTTGGGATTGTCAATCACTTCGTTGACACTGCCATCCAGTGGACTGCCAAAATACTGGAAAACGGTGGAAAGGCTGTCGCTTTCAAAATCCAAAACAGGGTTACAAACGGCTGCTCCTCCTGCATCGGTGCGGATATCGTCAAAATATGATACGGTTTCAGTTCCGGTACCGGCAGTACCAAAATCAAAAAACAGGACCACTCTTGCATAGGTATGTCCAGAGGCCGCCTGATTGGGACCTTCAATAGAAGGAATATTGGCATCAAAAACCAATTCTTCCCATTCGTTGACTTTGGTATTGGCTACCGTAGTGATCCAGTTGGGACCTGCATCTGGTGAACCTTCCAATTTTAGGGAAAGGCTGCCAATGTGGTCCATCCACACCTTGATGCGAATGTTAGAGGTAGAGGTAAGATCTACCAAAGCGGTAGGGTTAGGGTTGGAAAAGGCTCCTGCCCAAACTTCTGCAACGGCAGGTTTTACAAATTTGGCAACCCTGGCACTAGCATTGACGCCCCCTGGAGCCGGATTGTCGATTATTTCATTAAGACTACCATCCAAAGGACTTCCAAAGTATTGAAAGGTAGTTGAGGTGGCCGGATCTTCAAAATCCAGAATGGTGGTTTGTGCATTGACCCCACTCAAAACGAGCAAGACCATACAAATGGTGTAAAATGTGGCTTTCATGTGAAATGGTTTAAAAATGTACGTTTGAATGAGGCGAAGATATCTTATCTTTATTCCGTACTTTTCTTTTTAACCACGTTTTCAATACCACAAGCTTAAAAAATAACTACGGCAACACTACGGCAACTAAAAAATGAATATTGAAAATCAGATATTTATAAAAATATTCGGTACTCAATCCAAAATGAAGGTGTACCACGTTGCCATTTTAACCCTTTTTTGCCTGCTTTTTTCTTTTCCTACCTTTTTAAGCTCACAAAATGCTAACCAACCCTTCAATTTAGGTTCAAAATCCATCTTTAATTTTCCTAAAACAGAATACCAGGGAGCTACCCAAAGCTGGGACATTTCAGAAGATGAAAGGGGCTACCTGTACTTTGCCAACAACGACGGCTTACTGGAATTTGATGGCCAAAGTTGGTCGGTGTATAAGGTTGCCAATCAGACTATTGTGCGTTCTATTGCCTGCCAGAGTGGAGGCAGGATCTATGCAGGGGCGCAAAATGAACTGGGTTATTTCGAACCAGACGCCAGTGGTTGTCTGAAATACCAGTCCTTGCTTGCTTTTTTACCCAAAGACCTGCCCATTGAAGATGTTTGGGATATTGTCATCCGGGGAAAAGAAGTTTTTTTTCGAACCAACCGCTATGTTTTGGTGTACGATGGGGATAAACAAATCAAAGCCATCTACAAGGGCGCAACTCTGTTTTTAGGCACCGCTTCCCAAAATCTGATCCTCCAGAAGTCCGATTTTTCGCTTTGGCAGTGGGCCAGGGGAGATTGGCAATCACTCTCACCTTCATTCGAGCTTCCGGGCCTTGTCACTTCAGTTCTCCAAATGGAGGGAGATACTACTCTTTTTACAACTTTGAAAAACGGAATCTATTACCATACCCCTACAGGAGGTGCCAAATGGGAGACTCCCTATACCGAGACTTTGCAACAAAAAAGGATTTATCACGCCTCCCTTACCCGAGATCATAAGCTGGCCTTGGGTACCTCGCTGGATGGGGTGATCTTACTCGACACCAGGGGGCGATGGCATCATTCTTATCACAAGCAGAATGGCCTTATTCACAACAATGTGCTGTGCACCTACATCGACAAACAGGGCAATCTCTGGTTGGCGCTCGACAATGGAATTGCAGCCATCCAACTTTCATCACCCTTTTCTACTATTATTCCTGATAAAGAACTGGGCAGCACCGGCTATGCCATGGCCATTCACCAAAACAAGCTCTATCTCGGACAATCCGATGGCTTGTACACCTTGCCCTGGAAAGACCACTATCAAATGCAGGAAGACGAAAAATTTACCAAGGTGGGACAAAGTGATGGCCAGGTGTGGGGGCTTAGCTCCATTGGATCCGACCTTTGGATGGGCCACCATGAAGGTTTATTTAACATACGAGAAAACAAGGTAAAAGTTTATGGAGCAGGACAGGGAGCCTGGACAGTAATTCAGCTGGATGCCAACCATGTATTGGAAGGAAGTTATGATGGCTTATTTGTTTATCGGAAATCTGCAAATGAATGGCAGCTTTTACATAAAATAGATGGCTTGCAGGAATCTTGCAGGATTGAAGTAAAAGACGAAGAAAATAATATTTGGGTTTCGCATCCCTATAGAGGGGTGTATCGACTAAGCTTAGACAACAATACGTGGAAAAAAGTAAAGATTGATCATTTCACCTCCGCTAATGGCTTGCCCTCTGACCTCAATAATTACGTTTTCAGCATCGCCGGAAAAGCGGTAGTAGGAACGGAAAGGGGCGTTTATCGTTTTGACAAAAAAACCAATTGGTTTATACCTGCACTCGATTTTAATCAAAATTTGGGAGATCAAATAAGGGTTAAATATTTAAAAGAAGATGTTGAAGGCAACATTTGGTTCGCCGCCGGTGCTGAAGTGGGCTTGTTAAAAATCGATGATCTGGGCCTTGAAAAAAAAGCTAAAAAAATCATCTTTCCTGAATTGGAACGAAAATTGGTTGGGGGCTTTGAAAACATCTATCCCTACGATCAGGACCATGTGTTTTTTGCCACCGAGACAGGATTTATGCATTACGGACCTGGCAATAATGCCGAAGCGGTGCTGACGCTGCACTTTTCAAAAATTATAGGAAAGGGGGATACCCTACTGGTTGGAAGCAGACACCCTGCTTTTGGTCCTGATCCAAATAAAGACCTTTCCTTTGCCTATGAATACAATGACCTTACATTTTACTTTTCTTCTACGGGCATCTCCCACAAAGACCTGATCGACTACAGATGTTTGCTGACGGGCTATGATGATGATTGGTCGGCCTGGTCAAGGGAGGGAAGAAAACAATATTCGCGATTACGCCCCGGCAAATATACCCTTCAAGTACAGGCTCACATCAGGGGTGACCGGCAGTTAAAAAAAATACAATGCCAATTTACGATCTTACCTCCCTGGTACCTTTCGGGTTATGCCCTATTTCTTTATGTGTTGGCAGGACTAGGTGGTTTGGTAGCAGTGATGAGATACCAGTACCGCCGCTTTGAAAAAGAAAAACAAAAAATCCAGGACGAATACCGAGAAGAACAGGAAAAACAAGCCCTGCAGGTAGAGCAGGCCAAAGCCGCTTTGGTGCAGATGCAAAATGAAAAACTGGCCACCGACATCGCTTTCAAAAACCAGGAGTTGGCCTCTGCCACCATGCACCTTGTGCAAAAAGGAGAAGTGCTGCATACCATTAAACAAGCCCTTGATCAGATCCTTGAAAAGTCGCCCCGCCCTGAGGTTCGCAAAGAAATACAAGGCCTCATCAACCTCATGAATTTCGACAACAAGATCGATGAAGACTGGGAACAATTTTCCCACCACTTCGATCAGGTCCACGTCAATTTTATGGAAAGGCTGCGCAAAAAATATCCTCAAATCACCACCAACGACGAAAAACTCTGTGCCTACCTTCGCCTCAACCTAAGCACCAAGGAAACAGCCCAAATGATGAACATTTCTGTCCGAGGGGTTGAAGCCAGCCGATATCGCCTCCGCAAAAAACTGGGACTTTCCAACGACGAGAATCTAATTGAATTTATGATGCGTGTGTAATCGAGGGAACCGGCAACCGAGCATCCGGCACTTGTCCCTATAATGGCGAAGTCATTGTAGGGAACCGAGCATCCGGCAACTGCTAGCCGAAAACCGAGCATCCGGCACTTGTCCCTATAATGGCGAAGTCATTGTAGGGAACCGAGCATCCGGCACTTGTCCCTATAATGGCGAAGTCATTGTAGGGAACCGCTGTCCGCTTACCGCTGTCCGCTTACTGGGAGCCGATATTTGTGCTTAAAATCCGCAATTCGTAATTTTCAATTCGTAATTCGTAATTGACCCCCGTAATTTTCAATTCGTAATCCGTAATTGCCCCCCGTAATTCTTAATTCGTAATTCGTAATTCTTACTTGCCACTGTCTATTTTACATTTCTGAATCTTCCTTCGTACAGT
>JAGNSQ010000073.1 GCA_017987975.1 Saprospiraceae bacterium | reverse complement strand
CAATACGCGCTGCGCGCTTAGGGCAATACACCCTACACGCCCCGCGCAATGCGCTCCGCTAAAAACTAAAGAGAATTATTTCACATCTGCCAACCTCGCATAAACGGGGAAGGAGGCAGTGCCGTAATGAGAATAGGCCTTTTTAGAGGCAGGTTGTGATGTGGGATAGGTTTTGATGAAGGCAGCAACCACTTCCTTCATTTTGTCGTAATCAATGTTTTTGGAGTTGGGTTTGGGGTAAAAGACAAAATGTTCGATTTTGCCGTTGGGACCCCAAAAAATGTTGGCCCATATTTTAACCCCTTTCATATCGAATTTTTTGTGATCGGCAAATGCTTCCAGATCATGCATGATCGAAGTCCATTCATCAAAGGCCTTGTCCATGTTGTTTTCACAAACATTAAGTAATGGCTCACTGTAACGGCTGATCATCTTGTCGTATTCCTGCTGGTGTTCTCCAATAAAAGATACCTGAGGGAAGTTGCCGGGCTGATGGCTCTGAGCACTCAATACCCCATTGTACAAACACATGGTGATGATCAGTAAGATCAACAACAATTTGAGGGTATTCTCAGGGCTTCTTTTCATCAGTGGTACAAAATATAGTGCAAAAGTAAAGTATTTTACAATTCCATGCAAGTTTTATACATGGATGTAAAATTAAATTGGGTTTTTTGGCCATTTGCATGCTTTTTTTAAGCCAAAGTCCTGTTTTCCTTGAGCAAGGTCTGTGCCAAAGTGATTTTTCAAGCCAAAACAGGGCATTTTCCTTATCTTTGCACTTCAAGAAAAGAAGGATAGATGAAGTGCAGCTTAAATGGATTAAAGAGATACATAGAACTCAGTGAAAATGCCGACCAGATCGCCCAAATGCTTACCGCCATTGGTCTGGAAGTAGAAGGTCAGGAAACCATTCAAAATATAAAAGGAGGGCTCAAAGGTGTTGTGACAGGGCAAGTATTGACTTGTGGCAAACATCCAGATGCGGATAAATTATCTGTTACTACCGTAGACATCGGTACCGGTTCACCCCAACAAATAGTATGCGGGGCACCAAATGTAGCAGCAGGTCAAAAGGTACTTGTAGCCACCATCGGTGCAGTACTTTACCCCGGAGGAGGCGAAGCCTTAACAATAAAAAAAGCTAAAATCAGAGGTGTTGAATCCAATGGCATGATTTGCGCCGCTGATGAGTTAGGCCTGGGTAATGATCATTCCGGTATTTTAGTGCTTCCCGCTGAAACCCCTGTGGGTCAGCCTGCTTCCTCCTTGTATGAAATTCACGAAGACACTTTATATGAAATAGGCCTTACACCTAATCGCTCAGATGCTACCTGTCATTTGGGAGTAGCAAGGGATCTATATGCCTACATACGCTCCAATGTTGATCATACCCGCACCTTTAAGGAGCCGGGTACTTCAGAATTTAATGTAGAAAACCACACCCTCGAATTAAAGGTAGATGTTAAAAGGACAGACTTGTGTCCGAGATACAGCGGACTTACCATTTCAGGTATAACCATTGTTCCATCGCCGAGCTGGTTGCAAAACCACCTTAACGTATTGGGTGTAAAGCCCATCAATAACGTGGTGGATGCCACCAATTTTATTTTACACGATCTGGGCCAACCTTTGCATGCATTTGATGTGGATAAAATCGAGGGAAATGCCATTGCAGTGGATGTTTTACCCAAGGGCAGTAAATTTTTAGCCTTAGATGGCAAAGAAATAGAACTGAAGGGCGAAGAGCTTATGATTTGCGATGGCAATGGCAATGGCATGTGCATGGGTGGTGTTTACGGTGGCAAAGAATCGGGTGTAAGTGAACAAACTACAGCCATCTTTTTAGAATCTGCCCACTTTGCGGCAGGTAGTATTCGCCGAACTTCAATGGGGCACAACCTTCGGACGGATGCGGCTAAAATTTTTGAAAAAGGCAGCGACCCCAACCTCACTGTTTTTGCCCTTAAAAAGGCAGCAACACTGATCGTAGAATTGACAGGTGGGTATGTAAGCTCAGAAATAACAGATATCTATCCAAAAGAAATAAAACCCGCAGAAATTCACGTTCGTTACAGCAATGTGTACGATCTTTTGGGTACTGAAATTCCAAAGGATACCATCCACAACATCTTATCAGGCATGGGTATGCAGGTACTTCCGGTAGACGACCATGGTTTTAAGGCCCTCGTGCCCACTTCCAAGGCCGATGTATTGAGGGAGGTAGATGTGATAGAAGAAATTTTGCGCATTTACGGTTTCAACAAGGTCAACATTCCTTCGAGGGTTCAGTCAACCTTGTCATATGCACCACAGCCCAATAAGTTTGCCATCACCAACCAGATGGCTGATTATTTGGCAGGTAGAGGGTTTAATGAAATGATGGGCTTGTCGCTAATTGATTCAAAACTTTGTGTAGAAACGCTTGGATTTGCTGAAAACGACCTGGTTTTGGTCAACAACACCTCTAATGCCGGGCTGGATGCTATGCGTCCGTCACTTTTGCTCAGTGGACTCATTTCAGTAGCACACAACCTCAACAGACAGGCAAATGGATTAAGGCTTTTTGAACTGGGCAAATCTTACCTGAAAAAAAACGATGATTTTATAGAAAAAGAAGAATTGGCGCTATTGATTTGTGGCCAACAATCTGGAGGACACTGGAGTCAGACGCAGACATCCCAGGCGGGGTATCACTCTTTGAAACAGGTAGCCGGAGATGTACTGCGAAAGAGAGGGTTAAATAAGGTAAAGTTCAGGGAGTTGGAGGGAGATGGACTTTTTGCCTACGGGCTGGAGATCATGGATGGCAAGGAAGTCATTGGCAAGATGGGAGAAATTCATCCAAAAGTGCTCAAAAAAATGGGCATCAAAATGGCGGTATATGGTGCCAGCCTGGATGTGATGGCCCTTGTCAATGCCCAAAATGAAAAAAAACACTTTGTAACTGAGATTTCTAGGTTTCCTTCAGTGCAGAGAGATTTGGCCATAGTTATCGACAAATCCATTAATTATCAAAAAATTCAGGAGGTAGTGCGGTCAAAAAACCACGATTATCTGGTTGAAATGGACTTGTTTGATGTGTATGCCAATGAGGAGGTACTTGGAGCGGACAAAAAATCTTACGCCTTGAGTTTTGTTTTTGAAAATAAGGATAAAACGCTCACTGACAACGATATAGATACATCAATGAAAAGTATCATTGAACTTTGTCAGAAACAATTGGGTGCCAATGTAAGGTCCTCTTAATTGTTTTTATACTTAGTTCAAACCGTGTGCCTTATATATATTTTTTATAAGTATTTCATTAATTGTCACCGTTTTGTAAAAATTTTCTATTTTTGAAGGATGAAAATACCATCGGAATTTTTGAACAAAATCAATGATCAAATTATTACGCTGGTAGAGAAATATAATTTTATCAATAACGAAAATTTAGAATTAAAAAAGGAAATTGACCGTCTAACGGTAGAGTTGGAAGAAGTTAAGGAACAACAGCGGTTTTCAGTCCCATTGGATGACAAAAAAACTGAAGACACAAAACAAACAGTTGACCAATGCTTAGTCATGATAGAAGATTGTCTGACATTGGTAAGGGATATACAGCATGAGCCCAGATAAGCACATAACGATAACGATAGGGGGAAAAACTTACCCAATGATCATCAAATCAGAAGAAGAAGCCCTTGTCAGAAAAGTGGAAAAAGAGATTCAACAGTCGATTCTTGATTTCCAGAAAGCTTATACCGGATTGACCCTTCAGGATTGTATGGCCATGGCCATGATGACCCAGGGTGTTAACCTCCAAAAAAGTAAGGAGGAAAATGATGAAACCCACGAGTACCTGCAAAAATGGTCTCAATTGTTACCCGCTGTCTGATTTTACCCCATCCGGCCCGTCCTTTTTTGTATGGTTTAACCTAAAACAAAAGTAGTATGGAGAACATCATAGCACTGCTTGGCGGTCTGGTCCTCGGAGGACTGGGTGGCTATGCTTCGGTGCGAGCTGTTTTTAGAAAACAAATCAGCGAAGCCAATTCAAAAAGTGACATCACACTCAAAGAAGCAGAACTGACCGCAAAACGCAAAATAGACGAGGCCGAAATTCAGGCCGAAAAAATCGTCTCAAAGGCGCAGCAAACCAACGAAAACATTAAACAGCAAAAAATTCAGGAAGCAAAGGAAAAATTTAACCAATTCAAATCAGAATTTGAGTCGTACAAAGCCGAGCAAAAAGTGGCCATGAAAGACCGCGAAATTCAGGTGGTATCGGCTGAAAAAGACCTGAAGATCAAATTAGATGAAATAGCTTCTAAAACCGATCAGCTGGAACAAAGAGAATCGGAGGTTAAAGCGATCAGAGAAAATCTGGATGTACAATTAAAAGTGGTGGCAAAGAAAAAAGACGAGCTCGACCAATCGATCGAAACCAAGATCAAAGAGCTAGAGAACATTGCCAAATTAAGCCAGATAGAAGCCAAAGAGCAGTTGCTGGAAACCATCAGAGCAAAAGCTCAGTCCGAGGCCATGTCAATTGAAAGAGATGCGGTTGCCAATGCAAAAGCCAACGCAAGTAAAGAAGCTAAAAAAATAGTGATTCAGACCATTCAGCGAATGGCTGCAGAATATACCATTGAAAATACGGTTTCTGTTTTCACCATTGATTCTGACGATATTAAAGGACAGATCATCGGAAGGGAAGGAAGAAACATCAGAGCTTTGGAAGCAGCTACCGGTGCAGAAATTGTGGTGGATGATACTCCGGAATCCATTGTTATCTCTAGTTTTGACCCCATCAAAAGAGAGGTTTGTCGTCTTGCATTAAAGAGACTGGTTGCAGATGGCAGGATCCACCCGGCTAAGATCGAAGAGGTGGTGGCAAAAGTGAAAAAACAACTCGACGAACAGATCGTAGAAATAGGAGAGCGTACCATCATTGACCTCGACATCCATGGTCTCAATCCATACCTCGTGAAAATGGTGGGTAGGATGAGGTTTAGATCATCTTATGGTCAAAATCTACTCAAACACTCTATTGAAACTGCCCACTTGTGCGCAACTATGGCCTCAGAACTTGGCTTGAACAGCAAGCAGGTAAAAATGGCCAAAAGAGCAGGATTGCTCCACGACATTGGAAAGGTAACAGAAGAAGAATCAGAGCTGTCACACGCTTTGTTGGGTATGCAACTGTGTGAGAAATTTGGTGAACACGCTGTCATCCAAAACGCAGTTGGAGCCCACCACGACGAGGTTGAAATGAACAACATTATTTCTCCCATTGTCCAGGCTTGTGATGCCATTTCTGGCGCCAGACCGGGAGCCAGAAGGGAAATTCTGGAATCTTACCTAAAACGAATTGGCGAACTGGAAGAATTGGCCATGTCTTACGACGGGGTGCAGAAAGCTTTTGCCATGCAGGCCGGCAGGGAATTGAGGGTTATTGTGGAATCTGATAAAGTTTCTGATGATTTTGCAGACGAACTGGCATTTATGATTTCACAGAAAATCCAAAACGAGATGCAATATCCGGGTCAGGTAAAAGTTACCGTAATCAGGGAAAAACGAGCTACTGCATTTGCCAGATAAAGCCGTTAATCATAATACAGAAAGGGGGACCCATGTGTCCCCCTTTTTTATTTACACCATACACAATAATATTAGGCAATTTCAGTTTTAGACATGTATCAAAGCAATCGTATGCACTAAAATCTTTACATGAAACAAGTTTACACAGAAGAAAGCTTTATCCGGTTCTATTACGGAGAATGCGATATTTTTGATCGCTTCGAAATAGAAAATGAACTGGAAACCAATGTTAAGGCCAACCACCACTATTCGGAATTCTATTCCGACATTCTGGATAAAATGGTGACCCTCAGTCCAAAACAATCAAGTCTGGATAAAATCATGGCACACGCGAAGTCATAATCGCCACTATTGACATGGTTGTGGAATAATCGATTTGTAGTACATTTATCCACACAAATCGTTTTTCATGCCGCTGATCTACCTTTTGATTGGGATTTTATTCCTCGTTTTCCTTACCCTAAAAAAGGTCAATGCTTTTCTGGCCTTGATTTTGACTGCGCTGGTAACCGGCCTGGCAGGAGGCATGGATGTTGGTCATTTAATTACGTCTATGGAAAAGGGCATAGGCCAAACCCTTGGCAGTACCCTACTCACCCTCGCTTTGGGGGGCGCCTATGGCAGCTTGCTGGATCGAACGGGCGTCATCCAAAGATTAACACAGTCAACCCTTCATTTTTTTGGTAGCCATAGAGTGCAATGGGCCATTCTGGTCATTTCCTTTTTGGTGGGAATACCTTTGTTTTACAATGCTGCATTTATCTTATTATATCCATTGATTGTTGGCCTGGTGCTTAAAACTGGTTTGCCGGTGAGGTACCTTGCCTTACCCATGGTGGCAGCCTTGTCCATTACCCATGCTCTGTTGCCACCTCATCCTGCACCCACTGCGCTGACAGCATTACTTGCAGCTGATCCTGCACAAACCTTGTTATGGGGCTTGATCATTGCCCTACCTGCTGCCGTTATTGGCGGGCCGGTACTTTCTGCCTTTTTTAAAAATAGCGCCACAAGACAATTGTCAACTAGCCAACAGGAAGCACTTTCTTTACCCAACAATACCCTGGCTTTTACCACCGCCTTATTACCCATCATGCTTATGACCGTGGGAAGTTTAAATGGGTATATCGATCAAATAAGTTTCAAGCAGGGTTTGCTTTTTTGTGCTACACCCTCTAATGCCCTTCTAATATCACTTTTATTTGGGAGCCTTGTCCTGGCATTAAATAAGAAGGTGGCCATGGAAGACCTGATGAAATGGATGTACACCGGTATGGAAAGCGTATTTATGATTCTTCTTATTATTGCAGCCGGCGGAGCCTTTAAAGAAGTGTTGGTTGGCATTGGTGTAGCTGAAACCTTAAGTGGTTATGCCTCCGGTTGGTCTTTGCACCCTCTGTTGTATGGTTACTTATTGGCAGCCGTTATCCGTGTGTCAATAGGCAGTGCTACAGTGGCAGCGCTAACAGCGGCAGGTTTGATAGCACCGGCCATGGCACAATACCCGGTGGCGCCTGAGTTGATGGTGCTGGCAATTGGTAGTGGCAGTATATTTTGTTCACACCTCAATGATGCTGGGTTTTGGATGTTCAAAGAATTTTTTAATCTTAGTGTCAAAGAAACTTTGATGTCCTGGACATTAATGGAAACTTGTATTTCCATACTGGGCATCACGGGTGTAATGACAATTCATTTACTTATATGTTAACGAAAGGTTTGCCGATCGACCCGGCCATAGATGTAATACACAAGGCCATAAGGACCGAGGGTATTCTGGCATTGGCAGAAGACGCTGAAAATTACCAGCGGGTATGGGCCAGGGATGCCTCAATTGCTGGAATCGCGGGCCTTCTGCAAGGTGATGAATTGATAATTCAAGCGCTGAAAAATAGTTTAATCACTCTGGCCAATCACCAGGCAAAAACGGGAGCCATACCATCAAATGTAATACCGGGTAGCGGGAAAACAAGTTATGGAAGTCTGGCGGGCAGGGTAGATGCTACCACCTGGTGGTTGATCGCTGCAGCAATTTATTATAGAAAATCAAATGATAAGGACTTTTACCAGAAAGTCTATCCTAAAGTAAACAAGGCATTTGAAGTATTGGAAGCCTGGGAGTTCAATGAAAGACACCTCATTTATACCCCTCTCAGCGGCAATTGGGCAGATGAATACCCCTTGCATGGCTACCTGCTCTATGACAACTGCCTTAGATTATGGGCATTAAAAGCATGGGCCCTTTTAACCAATGACCCGCAGTTGATAGAAAAAAGTAAGGAGGTATTGGATAGCATTGTACATAATTTCTGGCCTTCCTCAGGTTCGACAAACTTATACCACCCCAGACTTGGATTTGACCAAAATCAAAAATTCTGGTTAGCTGGTTTTCACCCGGGAGGTCCGTATTCAGGAATCTTTGATGCAGCCGGCAATGCCTTTGCCTGCTTATTGGGTTTGGCTACAGATCAGCAGTCCCGCCACATTTTTGAATACCTTCAGGCTATTTCAGTGCAACTTGGAAAAAAATTAATCCCTGCTTTTTGGCCTGTGATCAGCGAGGGAGATCCAAGATGGTTGGACCTGGCACACAATTATGCCTACCACTTTAAAAATGCCCCCCACCATTTTCACAATGGAGGTGCCTGGCCCGTTATGTCCGGCTGGTTGATCCTGGCCCTCAGACAGTCGGGTTTTGGAGAAGAAATGGGGCCCTGGGTAAATGAACTGATCCCCTATCTGGAAGATGGTCAACAAACTTTTCCTGAATACATAGATACCCAATATTTTAAAGCAGGAGGCAAAACAAGGCTTTGCTTCAGTGCAGCTGGCTGTTTATTGGCCGCACAAAGCCAAAATGATACTATTAAATACAAACTTTGCTTGTTATGATCGGAGATAAGGTCCAACTCAATGAAAAATACTTACAACCTGCCCGGCTTATTTACAATAAATACCAGGGTTTAATAAAGCCCGGCTTTACCCTATCCATAGCAGGCGAATCAGGGTCGGGCAAGTCAACTCTCGCTCTTGCTTTGCAACAAATTTTGCAAGAAAAAGGACTAAAGGCCATTGTTTTGCATATGGACGATTACTTCAAACTTCCACCCACCTCCAACCACAATATGCGGCTAAAAGACATCGCTTGGGTGGGTCCGGGAGAGGTTCATCTTGACGTATTGCAAAACCACCTGGAAGCTTTTAAATCAGGAGTACCGGAAATAGATAAGCCGCTGGTTTATTATGCAGAGAATGAAATCAAAAGTGAGACCCTTGATATTTCAGGAACTGATGTTTTGGTGATCGAAGGCACCTATACAGCTTCTTTACATGTGGATCTCAGTATATTTATCAATCGTACCTATCGCGATACTTTTGCAGACAGAGTAAAAAGGGCCAGAGACCCGATAACCCCCTTTGTTGAACGGGTTTTAGAAATTGAACATGAGATAATTGCCCGGCAAGGAATTGCAGCCAATGTAATTATTGATAAAAATTTCGAAATAAAGTTTTGTTAATTGATAAGTATAGGTTTGATAATGAAATAATATTTTATTTTTTGACTGAATTTAGATTTATATTTTGATTTTAATTAAAATATAGGAAGTTTGGACTAAAAATCATTATCTTTACCACTTCATTAGGCAAGCGGCTCCTGTTTGCAATTTCACTATTAATTTTAAATCTTATTCCGTATGAGACAAAATGTACTTTTGTTTTTGTTTATGGTATTGGTATCTGTTGCAATGAATGCACAGAACACGGTTCAAGGAGTAGTCTTTGAAGATGAAAATGCCAATGGTACTCGCGATGGTGGTGAAACCGGAGTGGTGGGAGTTGCTGTAACGTTGATCGATGACGCTACAGGCTTACCTGTATTTGCTCCTATTAATACGATTGCAGGGGGTACTTTTTTATTTTCAGGAAACGTGCCCGATGGTACCTATTACCTGACCTTCAACTACAATGCTGTAAATCCGGATTACATTGTTACCATTCAGGATGTGAGTGGTGCCAATACACAGGCTACGGATGTAGATGACGACAGTGATACAGATGTAGCGGCACCGCATGCAACGCATTTGATTACTCTTGCTGGTGGGCAATTAGAAGAAAACATTGGAATGGGCTTATTCCTTCCAGCCAGCATCAATGGTGAAGTATGGGAGGATCTCAATGGTGATGGCCTGGATGGTGGTGAACCCAATACACCTGTCAATGTCAACGTTTCACTGCTGGATGCCAATACTCTGGCGTTGGTGGCCAATGATGCCAGTGGCAATCCTCTCACCAACCCGGTATCTACCAATAGCACTTATAGCTTTGACGACATCACCCCGGGTGATTACATAGTAGAATTTTCAGAACCAGGAGGTCCCTATCCGGGAGGTCTTCATCTTACCAAAGTTGACGAAGCAGGTACACCCAATTCTCAGACGGGTGATGTAGATGATGACAGTGATGCTGATCCCAATACAGGTCAGACCTTTAATATTACCCTTACCACTGATCAAACAGTTGATGGTATTGATGCCGGATATTGGGTGCCGGGTCAGGTAGGAGATTTTGTGTGGGAAGACCTTAACGGAAATGGAATCCAGGATGGCGGTGAACCAGGTCTGGGTGGTATCCAGGTGGAACTACTTTTTGCTTCAGGTGGCGCTGCCCTTGATGCCAATGGCAACCCCTATCCTGCCCAGGTTACAGGAGGTGCCGGAGATTATTTATTTGATGAGATTCCGCCAGGTGACTATAAGATAGCTTTTGAAGTCAATCCGGGAGGTAACTTTTATTTTACCCAGCAAGATGCAGGTGGTGATGACAACATCGACAGCGATGCTGATGTGGCTACTGGTGAAACCGCTGATTTTAACATTCAA
Source organism: Saprospiraceae bacterium (assembly GCA_017987975.1). Classification (GTDB taxonomy): domain Bacteria; phylum Bacteroidota; class Bacteroidia; order Chitinophagales; family Saprospiraceae; genus JADKBO01. The sequence continues at coordinate 5,899 of JAGNSQ010000073.1, read as the reverse complement.
TCAGGAGATCCTGAAGATATATCCATTGATGCGGGTTACTATCAGAAATGTACCATTGGTGACTTCACCTGGCATGATTTAAATGGCAACGGCATCCAGGATGGCGGTGAACCGGATATTGATGTAGATATTGAAATTACAGATATCTCAACTGGGGGCAATCCGCTTTTTGAAGTGGATGGCACCACACCCTACAATGGAAATATCACATCATCAGGTGGAAACTATTTGTTTGACAATCTTCCTCCTGGCACTTATAAGCTGACCTTTTCAGCACCGACTGATTATTTTATTACGCTTCAGGGTGTCGGGGGTGCTGCTGTGGACTCAGATCCTGACAGGACAACCGGTATGACCATAAATCTCACCTGTAATTCTGGTGATGAAATTGATGATATAGACGCTGGTTTTTTCACCAAGTGTTCGATTGGTGACTTTACATGGGAAGACTTGGATGGAGATGGCGCGCAAGGAGGAGAGCCCGGCCTGGGAGGAGTGCAAATAGAAATTATAGATGTAGCAACAGGAGCACCACCCACTTTAAAAGTAGATGGTACACCTTTTGTTTTATCCAATATTAACAGCGGTGGAGGCGGAGATTATATCTTTGATGATCTTCCTCCAGGAGAATATAAACTCACATTTACAGCACCAGGAGGATTTTATTTAACCGAGCCAGATGCTACTACTGATGATAAGGATTCAGATGCAGATGTGATGAGCGGAATGACGGTAAATATTACCTGTAATTCAGAAGACATAATTGAGGATGTAGACGCAGGATTCTTTGAAGCTGCCAGATTAGCAGGCGTAGCTTGGCACGATTCTAATGGTGATGGAATATTTGATGCTTCGGAGCCATTGCTGGATGGTGTAACGTTTACCCTGATTAATACTGCCGGTCCTACCCTGGATGTTTTTGGAGGAGCGGTAGCACCACAAGTATCTGCGGGGGGTAATTATACCTTTATAGATCTGAGGCCGGGTGTTTACACTATGACATCCAACTTTCCAGGTTGGATACCTACACAGGAGCTGGTGACTGGTGGGCCCGATGATAGTGAATTTGACGCAGGAGGAAACCTGGTAAATGACGTACAACTTTTATCGGGAGGAATAACCACCAATATCAATGCCGGATACTATAAGCTGATTACAGTAGGAGGTACAATATGGGGCGAAGAAGATGGAGGAAATTCCATGCTGGATCCAGGTGAAACAGGCGGTAACCTTGTAGTAGTTGAATTATATGATGCTGCTGGTACTTTGATAGCGACAACTACAGCAGATGCCAATGGAAATTATCAATTTACGGATGTAGTTCCAGGTGATTATAAAGTAGTAATTGCATCCTCCAATTTTGACTCCGGGGGGCCATTATATGGTTTGATTTCATGTGATGGTCAGGGTGGAGATGATGATACTGACAATGATGACAATGGAGAAGGAGGAGCCAATGGTGTAGAGACGGTGTCTTTGCAGTTATACTGTGGTACAGAACCCGGTAGCATGGGCGTTGAAAACTTTACCATTGATTTTTGTTTTACGGCAGATTGTGGATTGCCCAACCCATTGGCTGCACCTTTGTGTGAAGGTGCAGATACTATTTGTGACCTTGCTTTACTCGAAATTTTCTGTAGCAGGATGCCAACTGAAATATCAGTAGGTAGTGTCCCCAGCCCATTGTGTAATGGTCAGGGAGCACCCCACAATATGTCTTGGTTTGCCTTTGTGGCAGGCTCCGGCAACTATACCTTGGTAGTAGAACCTTTTGCTTGTGCTGGTGGACAAAACGGCGCGCAGCTGGGCGTATATGAAGATTGTACCTTTACCACTTCCGTGTATTGTCAGGCGCAGCCATGTGTCACAGGGCCACAGTTCATACCGAGTTCGCTGTTTACTCCGGGGCAAGTCTACTTCTTCTGGATGGATGGTTGTTCTGCCAGTGTATGTAGTTACGATATCGAAATTCAGGGTGAATTCCAGCAATTCCAAATCCCTGAAATTGTGGATATAGAGTGTTCATCCACATTTGGAAGATGCGATACCATCTGTCCCAACAACACCATCACCTTTGATGCAAGGGATGCCTATGATGAATTGACAGCCAAATTTGACTGGAGAATTGTTGCTCCAGATGGAACAGAAACATTTTTTACAACGGTGGACCGATTCCTTACTTACACCTTTACAGAGCTGGGAGATTATACGGTAGAACTCATCAACATTGATGTTAAATGTTCACTGCCTATCAATCCCTATCAAATCGAAGTAGTGGTAGCTAACCCTGCGGATGAAGATTTTGGTACCTGGCCAGTATGCGAAAACCTCCTGGATTTGGGATGGTTGGGCCCCAATGTAATTTGGGATACCAACATCAGCGACCCCAATGGTGATGGACTCAGCGGTTGGCAGGCAGGTGATATTTCTGCCCCTGGTACTATAACCAGGGATATCGTAACTTCTACAGGTTGTGAGTTTGCACAAACCGTAAACGTGGTTAAATTATTAAATTCAGCTCCAGTTGATTTGGACACCTTCCTTTGTCCTGGTGAATTTATTGAAGTGGGTCCAGTAACTTATGACATTGAAGTATGGCCCGCAGAACAAGTATTTTTGACCAATGCGGTTGGTTGTGATAGTTTGGTTAATGTAGTAGTCCTGTTTTTGGGTATTGAAGGAGATGTAGTAGACGTAGGTTGTGTAAGTGGCGGATATCAAATTCAATTCAATCAAGGCAATAATCCATTTATACCACCGGCCTATAACAACTTTTTCTTTGAATACGAATACATTTGGCAAGATGAAAATGGCAATGTCATTGATGATGGCGATCCGGATTTTGATCCAAGAACCTTATTGGTACCTGCCAGCGGTACATATACCCTTACTGTTGTACAAATGTTTGAAAATTCAACTTGTATGATTCCGATGGCTCCTCTTACTGTTGATCTGGCAGGACTTGCTCCCGCTCAGGTTACGCAAGACAGTCCATGGGGAACACTGCTTTGTGAAGACAATGCTACCTTTACGTATACCTTAGATACACCGATTGATCCAGCTGATATACTCAATTATATTTGGACCTATCCCAATAATGTTTCCGTTATTGGACAGAACGATACCTCAAGCATAACCATCGATTGGGCCGGAACAACAGGAGGTAAGATTTGTGCCTCTATTCAAACCATATGTGGTATCAGTCCTCCACTTTGTGATACTGTGGATATTGTGCCTATTCCTGTTGCTGCCTTACCAATGGTTCCAAAAATTTGTATTGACAGTCTAACTTCAATTACGGCTACAGGTAATTCATTGCCGGGTTACCAATACAATTGGAATTTTGATGGGGGCACTTTAGTAACCAATCCGCCAGTAGGCCCCGGGCCACATCAGATTTCATGGGGTAGCGCTGGTATTAAAGATGTTGAACTTTCTATAGGAATTCAGGCATGTACCTCCAACCTCGCATCTACTCAGGTAGAAGTGGTTGCACCGGTTCCAGCACCAATTGTTGACTGTTCCGGTTCTTTGGGTCAGATCCAGTTCACCTGGCCAAGTCCTATGGGCTCAACGGGCTTTGATGTGCAGGTTGTGAATGGACCTACAGGAGTGCTAAATGGAAATACCTATACCGTAACTGTTCCTGCCAACCAGATTGTGCAGGTAGACATTATCCTCACCACTACCACTTCAAGCCCGTGCGGAAGCCTGGTTAGTTTAAGTGGTTGTGCATCTCAGGATTGTGTACCTCCTTCAGTTTCAATTGAGCCAGTTGCTGATATTTGCCTTACTGGCAACACACAACCAATCAATCTTACAACGACTATTGTGGGTACAATGGGTGGTACCAGTGTTTTTTCAGGTCCTGGAATTACAGATACTGCCAATGGTGTGTTTGATCCTAAGCAGGCAAATTTAGGTGCCAACACAATTACAGTTATATATACAGATCCCAATAATTGCAGGGACAATGCAACACAAATTATCAATGTTTACGAAACACCAACAGCTGATTTCACAGTTGATAAAGGCAGCATTTGCATAGATAGTTTTGTAGTTGTAGAATACAATGGCTCTATTACTTCTGGTGGAACCTACAATTGGAACTTTGGTACTGATGTAGTTGCACCGGGCAACGGTACAGGACCATTTAATATCAGATGGTCAAGCGCAGGCAATAAAACCATAAGTCTGGTTGCCAGTAAAAATGGCTGTACATCGCAACCATTTACTCTAAACACAGTTGTGGAACCAAGGGTAGCTCCTGTTGATATCGAATGTATTGATCAGAAAGCAACTGAAATTACAGTAGGTTGGAATAGCATATCTAATATTGATGACTATACATTATATATAAATGGCACTCCGGTAACCAATACAACCAGTTTAACCTACAACTTGACTGGTTTGATGCCCAATGACAGAGTATTTTTTGAACTAGTAGCCAATAGCAACAATGCATGTCCTGGTACCAGAGACACCATTACTTGTATTGCTGAATTGTGTCCTGAAATCTTCATCGACTTGAATGTAGGTGATACTACAATCTGTTTGAACACAGCTGCCCAACCATTTGCTATAGATGCTGTGGTAACCGGAGGTCTGGGCACTGGTACTGGGGTGAAAACATGGAGCGGCAGAGGAATAGACGCCAATGGCATTTTTGATCCTGTTGCAGCAGGGCCAAGTACAGGCCAGGGTCATAAAATTACCCTCAAATTTACCGAAGGTACATGTGAGGAGGAGTTTAGCATCAACATCAAAGTTTTAGCTCAACCAAAATCAACTTTCACTGCACCGGATACTATCTGTGTGTTGGATGACCTGAATATCACTTATTCTGGAACTCCAGGTCAACCATTGGATTGGAAAACTCCAAATGGGGTGACCATCACCCAGCAAAGTGCTACACGTTACTCCACCAAGTTTGCAAGTGAGGGCGTTTATACAATCGGTTTGATTGTAGGTAATGCTATTTGTTTGTCTGAACTTACAGAACACAAAGTAACAGTAGATCCTGAGTTGGATTTGGTAGAAATTTCATGTGTAACTACCCTAAGTTCTGTTCAATTTACGTGGAATGATATAGATTGTGCCACCAATTATCAGGTGATTGCCAATGGCGTTAATATTGGCACACAAAGTAGCTTACAATACCTGGCTTCTAATTTGGCAGAAGGCACTAAGATTACGCTAGAAGTTACACCAGTATCAGACTGTGCCTGCCCTGCAACTAAGATAACCAAAGAATGCGAAGCTCGCGCTTGTCCACCGGTAGTAATTGCACTTAGCACTCCTCAGGATGAATTCTGTCAGGGAGATGTTACTTCTGCTTTCCAACTGGTTGCCAATGTTACAGGTTCTGTTGGAACAGGAAGTGGATCGTGGTCAGGTACAGGGGTGAATGCACAGGGTAGTTTCAATCCTCAGGGCCTTGTGCCTGGTGTTTATTCCTTAAAGTATAAATTTGCTGAGGAGGGTTGCGACTTCGAAGAGTCTATAGATGTTACCATTTTTGAAAATCCTACTGTTGCAGTTACTACTACCAGTCCAGATTGTTATCTCGACAATTTTGGCTCTGCCAATCAAGTGACGACAGGTGGAGATGGCAACTACACCTATAGATTAGATGGAAATGCCATTCAGTTATCAGATCTTGACAGGCTTACGCCAGGTAGCCACATTTTGGTGGTCAATGATGGCAATGGATGTGATGCGTCGACTAACTTTAGCATCGGATCTGCCAATGAGCCTTCAATTTTGGTATCAGGTCAGGCCGAAATTATCAAAGGTCAGGCAACGTCTCTTTCTGTAACCAATGGTCCTATTGTGGGTCAGATTGACTCTATTGTTTGGACCAATCTGGCAGGTGAGGTGTTGTGTGCTGCTCCTACCT
>JAGNSQ010000072.1:3341-16389 GCA_017987975.1 Saprospiraceae bacterium | reverse complement strand
AGCAACATATCATAGATCTTTTGCAAAGAGGTATGACTTATGAAGAAATTTCTGTGGAGTGTCGGATCACTATTGGCACTGTAAAGCAGCATGTGCATCACATTTTGCACAAATTGGAAGTCCCCAATAAAACAGTAGCTATTAATCTTTGGCAGGATTGGAAACAAAACAATCCTCTTTGACTATATTTGGGCTTATCACAGTAATTTTTTCATGAAATCTACCATTTCCGTTGCTATCCTAGAAGACCTGGCAGAAGTAGCCGAGGGGCTAAAATCACTCATCAATGATCAAAATGGCATGGAATGTTTGCATACCTACGGCAATGCAGAAGATGCCATAACCTTTTTACCCCACCACCCCACCGATGTATTGATTGTCGACATTGGCTTACCCCGACTCAGTGGCATAGAGGCCATATCACAACTATCCGTCTGCTGCCCTCAAACGCAATTTTGCATCTTTACCGTTTACGAAGAAGATGAAAAGATATTCCAGTCCCTCAAAGCTGGTGCCAAAGGTTACATCCTCAAGAGTGCCCCGGCACCAAAAATCATAGAAGCCATTCAGGACCTCTATCATGGCGGCTCTCCAATGAGTCCCAGCATTGCCCGCAGGGTGCTGGATTCTTTTAACAAACCCAGCCATTCTCCACTACCTATTTCCCCCCGTGAAATGGAACTCCTTCAACTCCTGGCCAAAGGCCTGCTGTACAAAGAAATTGCATCTGATTTAAACATTACAACAGGAACCGTCAAGCAACATATACATAAGATCTATGATAAACTGCAAGTAAGTAATCGGACGGAAGCGGTGAATAAACTGAAATAGCGGTGGAGCGCGAAGCGGTGGAGCGCGAAGCGGCAGAGCGCGAAGCGGCAGAGCGCGAAGTTGGTAACACCTCACGCTAAGCGCTGAACGCTATGCGCTTCGCCATCCCCTAGTCCCTAGCCCCTAGTCCCTAGCCCCTAGTCCCTATCCCCTTGTTAAGAATATCCTAAAAACAGGAGACTCCTAACTGAAAAAGGGACTGGCAGAAAACAAAATGGTTATCTTTGATCTTTATCTTAGGTCAAAAGTAACATATGAGGTCATTGTGGATAGTAGGTGCAGTCATTGCGCTCATGGTATTAGCCAAAATCTTTTTATTCCCAGCTAAAGAAGAACAAAAATCAGGGCCCGGTGGACCGGGAGGAGGTAAGGGCAAAGGAGGCACCATGCCTGTGGATATTTACCTCGCGAAGAAACAGGAAAATGCCCAGGAGATCTTTGCTTCCGGCACCATGGTGGCCAATGAAGAAGTGGAACTCCACCCTGAAATGTCGGGTCGGATTGTAAAACTGAATATCTCAGAGGGTAATCTTGTTCAGAAAGGACAGTTAATTGCCAAAATCTATGATGCGGACATCATGGCACGGCTTAAAAAAAATAAGTACGAGGCTGAGTTGGCTGCTCAAGTAGAGGCACGACAAAAAAAATTGTTAGACATCAATGCGATCTCTAAAGAAGAGTACGACCTGGCCCTCAACAAGGTTAACACCCTTGGAGCCGACCGAGAATCTTTGGAAGTAGCTTTAGCCCAAACGGAAGTGCGAGCCCCTTTTACGGGCAGAATCGGCCTCAAAGCCATCAGTGTGGGAGCCTATGTGACACCAGCTACCACCATTGCTACCCTGGTGCAAACCAATCCCATCCGAATGGATTTTTCGGTACCTGAAAAATATGCAGGAAACGTAAACAAGGGCAGTAAAATAAGTTTTGGACTCGATGGTTCTGCTCATAAATTTGATGGCACTGTCACAGCAATTGATCCAAAAATTGACGAAGCACTGCGCACCTTAAAAATAAGAGCTACGGTAGCCAATGCCGCCGAAAAATTCAGACCCGGTATGTTTGTGAAGGTCAACGTTAAACTGGGTTCTACCCAATCGATTCTGGTACCCAGTGAGACCCTGATACCTTTTATTGGTGGTAAAAAGATCTATGTGATGAAGGGAGGTAAGGCTGTAGAACAAAATGTTGTAACAGGACTTAGAACCTCAGATAAGGTTGAAATCCTGGAAGGAATAAATGTGGGAGACAGCATAGTGGCCAGCGGCATCATGGCATTAAAAGATGGACAGTCAGTTAAAGCCAAAAAAGTTCTCAATCCATAAGCCATGTCGATCTCATCACTTTCCATCAAGCGGCCTGTACTGGCCATCGTTATGAACCTGCTCATCATCCTGTTCGGGGTGATCGCTTACCGTTCATTGGGTGTCAGAGAATTTCCATCTATCGACCCGCCGGTTGTGACCGTGAGGGCCAATTATCCCGGGGCCAATGCGGATATTATTGAATCCCAAATTACTGTTCCGCTCGAAAAAGCCCTCAACGGTATTGAGGGTATTCGCACCATCAGCTCTGCCTCCAACCAGGGATCTTGCAACATCACCATCGAATTTGAGCTGGGTTCTGACATGGAAAAAGCAGCTAATGACGTTCGGGACAAGGTAACAACAGCGGTACAGCAATTGCCGAGGGATCTGGACGGACTGCCCATTGTCAATAAATCCGATTCCAATTCAGAGGCCATCATTTCTATGACCCTCAACAGTCCTACCAAGTCGATCCTTGAAATCAGTGACTATGCAGAAAACGTAATTGCCCCCCGCTTTCAGACCATAAACGGGGTTAGTAACGTGCAGTTATGGGGTCTCAAAAGAATTGCCATGCGCATTTGGATGGATCCGTCCAAGATGGCATCTTTAGGCATCACAACCCAGGATATCAAAACCGCCCTTGACCGCGAAAATGTAGATTTACCAAGTGGTAAGTTACAGGGCAATATGACCGAGCTGACAGTAAAAACAGCCGGCCGGTTTCAGACAGCAGATGATTTTAATAATCTCATTGTCAAATCTGATGGCACCCGACTCATCAAACTGGCAGATGTGGGCTATGCTGCCATCGAAGCAGAAAATCAGGAAACCCTGTTGAGGGTCAACAAACAACCCATGGTGGGTGTGGCCATCCAGCCTCAGCCGGGTAGCAACTATTTGGAGATAGCAGAAGAGGTCAACAAACGACTCAAAGAAGTGCAGGCTGACCTGGAGGGAGATTATCAGATCACTCCCCTATTCGACAATACCTTGTTTGTAAAACGATCCATCGAAGAAGTAGAAGAAACGTTGTTGATCGCCATAGGATTGGTGGTAATCATTATCTTTTTATTTTTCCGCGACTGGCTCATTGCCATCAGGCCCTTGATTGATATACCAGTGTCATTGATTGGTACCTTCTTTATCATGTATGTGCTAGGCTTTTCCATCAACGTACTTACCCTACTGGCTATTGTTTTGGCCACGGGCCTGGTGGTCGATGATGGTATTGTGGTAACCGAAAATATTTATAAAAAAATAGAGAAGGGCATGAACCCGATCCAGGCCGCCATAACAGGTTCCAATGAGATCATGTTTGCGGTTCTGTCGACCTCGTTGACCCTGGCTGCCGTTTTCCTTCCGGTAATATTTATGGAAGGATTTGTGGGCACCCTTTTCAGAGAGTTTGGCATTGTACTGGCATCTGCGGTACTGATCTCGGCATTTGTATCGCTGACATTAACGCCCATGCTCAATGCTTATCTGGTGCGTAAACAAAACAAACATACCCGATTTTATGAGGCCACAGAGCCATTTTTTCAGGGTCTTGAAAACGGGTACGCAAGCGGTCTTGCTGACTTTATGAAAAGAAAGTGGATAGCTTTTCCCATTCTGATTGTAACCATGGCTATGATCTGGTTTTTTGGCAAGCCTCTACAATCCGAGTTGGCACCTCTTGACGATAGAAACTGGTTGCGTTTGATCATGACTGCCCCAGAAGGTTCATCTTACGACTATATGGACAGCTATGTGCGTAAGGTAGCGGATCTGGTCACAGACAGCATACCTGAGAAGCAGGCTGTGCTTACCGTGACTGCACCTGGCTTTGCAGGCTCCGGTGCGCCCAATACCGCCTTCGGCAGGGTCATGCTTTTTGATAAGCAAGACAGACAGAGATCTCAGCACGACATCAATGATTATCTCAATGGCCAGCTGAGAAAATTGCCGGATGCCAAAGCCTTTGCAAGTGAACAACAAACCATCTCACTCAATCGGCGTGGAGGGCTGCCTATGCAGTATGTGATCCAGGCCCCCCATTTTGCCAAACTGAGAGAATACTTGCCTAAATTTATGGAGAAAGTCAACACAGATCCTACTTTTGTCATCTCTGAAGTAGACCTCAAATTTAGCAAGCCCGAGCTTTCTGTTAACATTGACAGGGAAAAGGCAAAGAGTCTGGGTGTTTCGGTATCTGATGTTGCGCAGACCATGCAGCTTGCCTTTGCCGGACAGCGATTTGGATATTTTAATACCAATGGCAGACAATATGCAGTGCTGGGTCAATTTGAAAGATCTGACCGAAATGAGCCGGTGGACCTCACTGCTCTTTATGTAAAAAACAACCGAGGCGAATTGGTGCAATTGGACAACATAGTGAAGGCGGTTGAAGAAAGCAGTCCGCCACAACTATACCACTACAATCAATTTATGAGTGCTACCGTGTCAGCAGGTCTGGCCCCGGGTAAGACCATAGCTGATGGAATTGCTGCAATGGACAAGATCAAAGCAGAAATAAACGACCCTACCATAAAATCAGCCTTGACAGGCACAGCAAGAGATTTTGCAGAGTCTTCATCCAATACCTTGTTTTCCTTTTTCCTGGCATTATTACTCGTGTACCTCATCCTGGCGGCACAGTTTGAGTCTTTTATTGATCCCTTTATCATCATGCTTACCGTACCGCTGGCCATAGCAGGCGCCGTATTTTCATTGTGGTTTTTTGATCAGACCCTCAATATCTTTTCACAGATCGGCATCATTATGCTGGTGGGATTGGTTACCAAAAATGGCATCCTGATTGTGGAGTTTGCCAATCAATTGAGGGAACAAGGATATAATAAACTCGATGCAGCCATCACAGCCGCAAAGTTAAGAATGAGGCCCATTCTGATGACCACACTGGCCACAGTGTTAGGCGCAGCACCCATTGCTTTTGCCCTGGGAGCAGCCGGTGCCAGCAGAAAGTCGATGGGTATTGTGGTAATGGGAGGCCTCCTATTCTCACTCGTACTTACGCTCTATGTCATCCCTGCAGTTTATGCCCTTCTGTCAAGAGAGAAAGACTTTAAAGTAAAAAAAGAAATTGAAGAACTGGAACACCAAGCCCATTAAGATGAATTCTAAAAAAGCAATATATATAATCGCAATTATTATCGTTAGTACTGTCGGTGTTTGGTCACAGGCGGTGCTTACACTGGAAGAAGCAAAAAAAACGGCGCTCAATTCCAATTTAGACATAGCCGCAGCAGCCATGGAATCAGCAGCAGCCGCGCTTCAGGTGTACAGGGCTAATGCAGGTCTGGGACCAAGGGTGGACTGGAATTTAAATACCAATGGCTCCTATAACAAAGTAAACCTTGAGTTTATTGATGGCAGGACCCTCGACCGTTATGGCCGGTCGTTTGCACCTGGCTCAAACATAAGCCTCAGCTGGACCCTTTATGATGGGGGCAGGATGCAAAACCGCTATGAAATTTTAAAAAAACAAAACGAACTTTCTTCGGTAACGGCTCAGCAAACAACAGAAGAACTTTTGCGGATGGTAACAGAACTATACTATACCATGGCCAGGCAAAAATATGTGTTGGACTACTTAAAAAAGGGAGTTAAATACTACGAAGAGCGACTCACCATAACCGAAGAAAGATGGAAGGTAGGCCGTGGATCGAAGCTCGACTTTTTGCAATCGCAAAATGACTTGAATACACAGCTTGCGGCTATTCAAAACAATGAGTTGGCCCTGAGTAATTTTAAAGTAAATATGAATCTTTTGCTCAATAGAGCGGCAGATACCGATTTTACAACAGAAGAAATTGCGAATGATCTGACAAAATATGAAATAGAAGATATGGTTCAAAAAGCGGTGGGTAATGACGAAGCCCTTATGATCCTGGATAAAAACATTGAACTTAGCAGATTGGCTACCAAAGACTGGGAAGGCAGCCGGTTGCCAAGAATAGGCTTTACAACCGCTTTTGGCTACAATTTTAGCACAACCAATGCAGGGCAGGTGCTCAATAGCCAGTCACTTGGATTAACCGGTGGACTTTCAGCCAGCTGGAACCTGATAGATGGAGGTCATGCTAACAAACAAATTCAAATCAGTCAACAACAAAGCAAGATTCTGGAGACCAGAAAACAGCTGCAACTGGCCCGAATTCGTACCAATGCTACCTTAGCTGTACAACAGATCAAAGCCTCTGATGCTAACCTGCAACTGGAACAAAACAACAAAGATCTGGCAGAAGAGAACCTCACCATAGCCCTTGAAAAATTTAAGCTGGGGGCATCCACCATTCTTGAGCTCAACGATGCGCAACAGAGATATGATGCATCCATCCAGCGTTTTATTGATGCTGTATTTGCATTGCATTTTGCCAGGCTGATGGCCAAAGAAATTGTGGAGTAAAAAAATAAATGGTACCAATGGTTAGGAGTAAGTCAGTTGTTTTTATTTCAGGCCAAGTTTGATCTTCAGGGCATCGGTAAATAACATGGCCCCCGTGTGTGACAAATGGGTTTCGTCTTTCCAGTATTTGATATTGTTATTATTTCTGAAATAGTCTGTCATATTGTGATACTCAATACCCAGGCCTTTCATGAGATCATTCAGCAATACATCATCTTGTTTACAAACATCGGCGTATTCCGGTGAGGAATAGACTATCAGTTTTTTATTGTTTTTTTTGCAGTAAACAGCCACATCTCTCAAAGCGTCAATATAGATAGGGTTGATGGCAGGAAGACCACAATCCATGTTTTTTTTCCTGGCTAAAACGGTTTGAAAGATCTTTTGTTGTTGATCTGTTGGATAAATGGGATCATAGCCCTTATACGTATGATAGTTGTACCCCGGGCGAAAGTAGTTTTTCAATATTCCCATAATCATCCCGTTGTAGCTAAGGCTCCAAAAGAACCGCTGAAATGGGTTGTTTTGTCCCATCCTATCTATTTCAGTTTTAATTGCCTTGTTTCTATTGTATTTAGTGCAAAGTGCCCTTAAATCAGAGCCATCATAAGACTTAGAAACGGCACTGAGCGGATCTACCTGTAACAAAAGAGTTTGGTGCTTGTCAGTGGGCAACATTTTAATCAAGGCGGCACAGTAAGATATCTGCCGACCATCGATGCCCATGTTAAATGAATTTGGAGCTAATCTCGATGGATCGACATTGTGGTTGGCTCTTGAACTGCCCAATACTATCCAATCAAGACTGTCTTTCAATTTTAAAAAATGATTGAGTTTGCCTATGCTCTGACCGGTATATACTTTGTCACTTATTTGGTTGAAAGCAAAAAAAATAATTTTGTCTACCACGTATGACATTACCAAAACCAGCCCCAATACCTTTAATACATACAACAGATTGTCTCTTCCCATCACCTCAAAATTGAAAATAAATAAAATTGTTGGATGTAGAATAGAATAAACTGATCAAGACCAACAGCAGACTGATAATGATGCTTATTTTTAAAGGGCTGTAACCAGCCCCCAAAGTTTCCAGGGGTAGGTTTTTTTTGAATAAATAAAAATCAATCATCAAGCCCATACCTAGTACCGTAAACGTGTTTACCATAATATTAATGTCTTCAAAATAAGGCATTACCCATTCAAAGTGCATTATTTTTGAGATTGCCGTAAAGGCCATATCCAATGACTGGGCACGGAAAAAGATCCATGAAAACACCACTACTCCGAAGGTATAAACATAGGCAGGCAGGCTCCAATTTCTGATTGCCGTAAACCAGGATTTGTTCATCGTAAACTTTTCTATACTCAGAAAGAGACCATGGATACCTCCCCAAATGATAAAATTCCACGAACTACCATGCCACAAACCACCTAGCAACATAGTGAGCATTAAGTTGCGATAGGTTATTTTAATTCCTTTGCGGTTACCCCCCAATGAAATGTAAAGGTAGTCGCGCAACCAATAAGAGAGCGACATGTGCCATTTTCTCCAGAATTCTGTAAGAGATTTTGAAAAATAGGGCAGGTTAAAATTTTGACAAAACCGAAAGCCCATCATTTTGGCCGTGCCTATGGCAATATCAGAATATCCCGCAAAGTCATAATAAATCTGAAAAGCATATAAGACGGTGGCCAATAAAATAGAAGCAGAATTGTTTATGCCGATATCACCATATACTGCATCTACATAAATGCCCAACGTATCTGCGATCACTACTTTTCGAAACAGGCCAACAAAAATCTGGACAATGCCTTCATTGAACCAATCTTTTCTGAATACCCTCCTGTGCTCAACCTGAATGAGGAGGCTGGAAGCCCGTTCAATAGGACCCGCCACCAACTGCGGAAAGAAGGCAATATAAGTAAGAAAAGAAAGCAGGTCGGTAGTTGGCTTTAGGTTCTTTCGGTAAACATCGATGGTATAACTCAGGGTCTGAAAAGTGTAGAAACTAATGCCCACCGGAAGGATGATATTTAAGGTCAGGTCATTGGGTTCCCAACCGAACATCCGGGTCATGTCTGTGAATGAAGAAGCAAAAAAGTTGTAATATTTAAATAGGGACAACATGCCCAGATTGCAAACCAGGCTCACCATCAGCCACCTCTTGCTCTGCTCCGGCTTTTGCTCCATTTTTTGTGCAGCATAATAATCGATCAGTGAGCTTATAAAAATCAGGGACAAAAACCGCCAGTCCCACCATCCATAAAAGACGTAGCTGGCTAATAACAGCAGTACATTCTGGAGTTTGAGGTGTTTGTTGGCCAACCAGTACAGTACATACACAATGGCAAAAAACACCAAAAAAGTGGTGGAATTAAAAATCATTGCTCCTTATTAATTACCGCATTTTAAGGCAGGTTTACAATATTTTGGCCAGCAAAAGTACAATTTAATGGCGGGGTCTGAGCACCAAAACAAGTTTTTCGATCTGAAAAAAGGTCAATTCAACGCAAGCTGTCAGCCTGGACTTATTCATAGCGAAAGAGCTCAATATATTGGTCGTAAATGCGAAAATAACCGGAAGAAAGCTGGTCTTGCAAACATTGTTTGGCCAAAAAATTGATGATGGCTGATCTTTCCTCCAGTTTCCTGCCGGTGCAGGTGCCCCAGGCTGACTCATCGGGAATAAACAGGATGGCAACACAGTTACCTGCTCCAAATTCAAAATCGAAAGCAATGCTGGAAATGACATCAGTATAGATCACGGTTCCTCCCCTGCCCTCGTTTTTATAGGTTAATTTTGGATGATGGGTCATAATATTTGTGTCAATGTATGTTGTTTGTTTTGAAATCAGAACATTGGTAAATTCCCTTATTTCTTTGTATCAAAAATAGCGTGAATTTGGTCTATTATCTAGGTCGGTACAATTAATTATTCTATTTTAGACGCTGCCAAAAAAGTTAAGTTTCTTAATAATGGCAGCAGGTTTTAGTAGCATCAACAAACAAAATAAAATGTCTAAAAATATCTTTTTTATATCAGGCCTCCTTCTGTTAAAAATTACAATGGTCATTGCTCAGGTCAAAAACGGGAAGCCCGCCTTTCCGAGATCTCAGGGCAGTTCATCTGTAATGTTGGTAGAAGGTGGCAGGTTTTACCGGGACTTAAATAAAAACAATAAGTTGGATATTTACGAAGACATCCAGCAGAGCATTGATGCCAGGATTGAGGATCTGATCGCTCAGATGACCCTGGAAGAGAAGGCTGGTATGATGTTTATGAACGGGGCTCCTGTCAGTGAGGATGCCGACCCGCAGGGAAGAGTGAACCTAACCGGACCTGCTGCACGAATGGCTTCGGTGGTTGAAAATATGAACGCGCTCAAGATGACCCATTTTAATATTTGGGACATACCGGCAGATCCCTCCATTTTTGCCAGATGGTACAACAGGACCCAGGAGGCAGCCGAAAAAACCCGATTGGGCATTCCAATCACCATTGCCTCAGATCCCAGACACCACCTGGGCAAAAATGTTGTGGGCATGTCGTCGGCCGGTTTTAGCCAGTTTTGTGAGATGCCCGGTTTTGCTGCCATTGGTGATGAAAACCTGGTTAAACAATTTGCAGACATCGTACGCCAGGAGTACATGGCCATAGGCATCAGAGAAGCCCTTCACCCACAGATCGATCTTGCCACAGAACCCCGATGGGCCAGGATCAGTGGCAATTTCAGCGAAGATGCCCAACTCACCGCCCGACTTGTTAAACCCTACATCATGGGCTTGCAAACCAGCGACCTCATCAGCGGCGTGGCCTGTATGACCAAACACTTCCCTGGAGGTGGGCCCCAAAAAGAAGGACTCGATCCTCACTTTGCTTTTCAAAAAGGTCAGATTTACCCGGGTAATAACTTCGATTATCACCTCATTCCATTCGAAGCGGCATTTCAAGCGGGTACGGCAGCCATCATGCCCTACTATGGAGTGCCTACAGATCAAACCAATGAAAATGTGGGTATGTCGTATAATAAGACGATCATCACCCAATTACTACGCGAAAAATACAAATATGACGGAGTGGTCTGTACCGATTGGGGCTTGATCAGCGATGTGCCTATGGGGCCTGGTGTGGTGTGGGATGCGAGGGCCTGGGGCGTAGAAAAACTGAGTCCTGCTGAAAGAGTCTATAAAATCATTGATGCCGGCTGCGATCAGTTTGGTGGAGAAAACAAACCCGAGCTGGTGGTTCAGCTGGTGAAAGAAGGCAAGCTCAGCGAAGGCCGAATTAACGAATCAATGAGGAGATTGCTGAGACAAAAATTTGAACTGGGCTTATTTGATCAGCCCTTTGTTGATGATAAAAATGTACCGCTTGTGATAGGCAGGCCTGAAGCAAAGGCCCTGGGTGAAAAGACCCAAAAAATATCCATGACCTTGCTTAAAAATGACAAGGCAACCCTTCCCCTCAAAAAACAAAAACACAAAGTATATATTGAGAACATCGACAGTGCCACAGTTGCCCAATATGCTTCTGTCGTAACTTCACCGAAAGAGGCTGACTTTGCCATCATCCGCATCCATACACCCTGGTATCCGATAGAAACCAAAATTCCTTTTGCGGCATCTTTTCACCACGGCGATCTCGATTTTAAAGGCAAGGAAAAAAATAAGATCCTGGATTTACTGAAAACGATGCCCACCATCGTAGACATCTATCTGGACCGGCCTGCCGTGATACCCGAAATTGCCAGTGGTGCTGTTGCTCTCATTGCCGATTATGGAGCCAGTGACAAAGCGGTATGTGAAGTACTTTTTGGCAATGCACAACCACAAGGTAAGTTGCCCTTTGAGTTGCCGTCTTCTATGGAGGCTGTCAAAAACCAAAAAACAGATGTGCCTTATGATAGCGTCAATCCCTTGTTTAAGTTTGGATTTGGCTTAAGTTATAAATAAAGAATGAAGATTGATTTTAAAAGGGCCGCTCTTCCATAAAGTGGCTCTTTTTATTTGGAACTTTATAGGATCTACGCTTTTTATGATCGAATGTTTGGTTGAAGAGTGAGCAGATAAATAAATATACTGAGTTACTTATTTAAACCAGTGCTGTGCTATCAATTTATCTAAAATAGGTTTTATCCGCTTTTCATCCCTGTAAAACTCATGGTCACCTGTGATCATTCTGCAGTTTTCTATTCCCATTTTTTGCATCCAGCTTGCATCTGGTGCGTAATCATCGTTGGAACCAAAATACAAAATATAGGGACAAGGCGGATAGTCTTTTTCATATCTCAGTCGTGTTGAAGAAAAAGCAAGTAAATTATTAATTGGTAAGCCCTTCAAAGCCGCTTTCCAAATAATGAGGCCACCAACACTGCAGCCTATATAATTTTTGGGTTGGGTCTCCAGTTGCAGTAACTTTAGTACGGCATGATCAATGCCTTGTGAAACCATTTGCTGATGGAGGGTAGCACTATCTATATCTTGCGATTCGATACCACTCAAGCTGACCGAATCATAGGCAGTAATGTTCAGATCAGGAGAGCGCAATTGATTGTAATTTGGGAAGTAGTTGCCCCATATATCTGATAAGATGACTATTTTATCACTCATTATTTTAACTCCCCTTTGTCAATTGATGCAGGCTCTATATGGGGTCGGCTTATTGTATACAAATTACATTTTTTCAGTAATGTATTGTCAGCCAATAAAGGGTGATCAAATTCGTATTGTTTGAGCATGCCAATTTTTTGCATAATTTTTTCAGATTTGATATTGATCGTGGGTGCGATGGCATAAATCTCGTCTAAACGCAGTTTGTTAAAAGCATATTCCAGGCATCTTAAAGCTCCCTCGGAGGCCAAACCCTGGTTCCAGGCGTCTGGTCTTAATCTCCATCCAATATCAACACATGGGGTAAAGGGTGCTTCAAAACTTTGCTCCGACATGCCAATAAAACCAATAAAATTACCGGTGGCCAGTTCATCTACCGCAAAATAGCAAAAACCCTTGTTCTCATATTGAGCCATCATCCTTTGTACGAAGGCAGTTGTTTGCTCCTCGTTAAGAAGACCAGGAAAAAATGCCATGACATCTGGATCGTTATTAATTTCAGTCATTGGTGTTATATCTTCCTCCTGCCAATTTCTGAAGCCCAGCCTTTCGGAGGAAAAGATGTATTTCATGGTACAAAATCAGTTTTTAACGATATGTATTGAACAACCAAAGTAATGGAATTAGTTGAGCTTGCCAAAAGGGCTATCTGATCTTTTTAAATGGTACACAGCTTAAATGCAGGATGAAATGCCCTCGTCCATCTCTCTGCATTCCGTTAGAGGTACTTTTGATGGAGTTGTATTTCATATTTATTTCTTCACTACTGCCAATTTAGCTATGCCTAAAATTTTCCCCTTATACTCCAATCGCACTATATAAATGGAGGCAGGGAAATCCGCAGCACTAAAGGTCATATCCTTATGGTGCTCTCCGTGCCACCAT
>JAGNSQ010000072.1:0-3241 GCA_017987975.1 Saprospiraceae bacterium | reverse complement strand
CTTCACTACTGCCAATTTAGCTATGCCTAAAATTTTCCCCTTATACTCCAATCGCACTATATAAATGGAGGCAGGGAAATCCGCAGCACTAAAGGTCATATCCTTATGGTGCTCTCCGTGCCACCATACCCTACCGCTCATATCTACAATACTTACCAATACATCTTTGTAATCATAAGAGGAAGATACGAAAAACATGTCAGTGGCTGGTGAAGGGTAGACCTGAATATCAATCTTAGCAAGATCCTCTACTTCTTTTACGGCAACTAAAATATCTGAGTCACAGACGGGACCGCTACCAAGCCTGTAGTTTGGAAATATAGGCATTGATATTGTACCTGTGCTGGTGTAAAGTTTGAGGTCATGCTGTACAAAATTGCAGAATGGTGCCGGTTCATCGGGATTGTTTATGACATGTATCGTATTGGTGCTGCTTCGGCTACTCATATAAATCCGACAATCCGGGCCCCGCTGCATTAAAGCAAATATTGTATGAAATGGGTCTAATGTTTTGTCCCATACATCTACCAATACTTCTGAAGCCTTGACATCACTGGCCCAAGTGTCATATTGAAATAATGAGTCGAGTGAACTTATATACAAAAACCTACCATTAGCTGACCATTCGAGTCCTCCTCCTACATTATTATGATATACATCGTAGTATTTAAAATTTGATAAGGTTCCTGATGATCTATCAAAATCTAAAAACCTCAAACCATCCAGCTTACAAAAATAGGCCCATTTTGTGCCATCAGGCGAAAATTTAGCCGCTCCACTGGCTGATGAATTATCAGAAAAAAATGGACCAAAAAATTGTGTGTGTATTTTATCAATGCCATTTGCATCCAACTTGTACACATGGTGGGCATTTGTTTTGCTGCCATCTTGTATGGTTTTTTTTAGATCCACTAGCCACCAGTCTTTGCCATTGGCATGTTTTACTGCATGTAGGTAGCCCCACATCATAGTATCTTGATGAATCCACTTGTTTTTATAAATCACCATCCCTTTACCCCCATTTTCATTCATATCTACATAGGTAGATTTGATTCCTAAAGCAGAAATTGTCTTTTTTGCAGGCAATTGAATCCATTCAATTGTTTTGTGAATGATGTAATACCCGTTTTCTTTTGCTGGGTCAGGCAAAATCAGTGTATTTCCTGGTCCCGTATATCCAGTTCTACAATTACCAATGCTTGCCCACCAATCGCCGTAATTGATGCTATCACCATTTTCTATGATCTGATGATCTGCTCCTGCTATCTTGCAGCCATTAAAATAAAATAATAAATTTCCTTCTTTATCGCTCATGGATGCATTTACCTGATCCATTCTTAGTAAAATATCCTCTGCCAAATTGATTTTTCTATACCCATCATTAAAATTTATAAAGTTTCCCTTTACTTTATAATCTATTGCAGAGGTATTAGACCATAGCCAGTTATAATCATGGTTCTGACCAAAAATAAAGAGCGGAATTAAAATGAATATTATGCAGAATGTTTTTTTCATAGTTTTTCTGATATGGGTGAGATCACCTATTCTCTTAATGGGACAATAATCAAATTTAAAAAATACTTTTGACTTTTTACAGTATTTTTATTTTAGCAACCTTGCCAACCGGGGTGATTCTTTTGCCATATACATTGTATGCCTATGGTGAGATCAACCTTTTATTCTTATGGCTGACCATCGCTTCCATAGCTTGTTATTGTATGTTTGTGATTAATCTAAGATTCCTTCAATATAGGATAATTAATGCTCTCATATCATTATTTTTTAATCCTCAATTAATACTGCCTCATCAAATCCAGGTTTTACCTTTTACCAGGACTCATCAACCACCTAAGTGTCTTTACCCACCACGTCCACTCCGAGTGCTGTATCCTGGGATTAAAATGCCCCTCCACCCGATCAAAAGCATCTTCAATAAATGTGTCGTGCAACCACCGAATGGCAAGTACCCATTTTATCGAAGCCCAGCCGGAGGTTTTCATATCAATAATATGACTTAATTGGGTACGCTCGCCATCCAGATCAATTAATTCAAATTTGTGAAACCCATCGAAGCCTTTCATATCAAAGATAAAAGTGATCGACTCACCTTCGTAGTACTCAGAGACATAGTACCGAATAGGACCATGCCCTCCCCGAGAACCCGGCACCAGACCTTTGTCGAGTCGCATTCGGGGCCACTTATCGATGGCCAGCATCTGGTCATTTTGGGTAGCCAGGGTGGACAATAGCAGGCCAATGGAATGCCTGGGTTGGTGGATGATGCGGGTGTGGAGGTTGAGGACTTTCAAAAGTTTCTTATAACATTGTTATACAAATTTCCAGTTAATTAAGCAATTTATAAAATATTAGAGTTGTATTTATCGAATTAAGAGAAGCCTTGAATTTTGCAGCTCAATTCAGCTCTGTTTCCTGAGATATCCAATCGCCGGGATAGTTTTGGTGAAGCTTTAATAATAAATGACAAGCATACTGAGGCTTTGGCCGCATATAAAAAAGCACTGTCCATAAGACCCAATCTGCCTTAGAGGCCGTAAAGAATCCGGCAGGAAATTAATACTAACATCGCCTGCTTTCATTTCTGAATTAAAGAGGAGTGGAGGCAGGTTTTTTCAGTCGATGAAATTAATTAAATACCCTATTGAATAATATCATTTTGTCTCTTTAGGTATCTCCCTCCATGAATAACTTTTTTGGACTATTTTCCAGGAACCTTGGTATTTGAGCAATAAAAAATAATCTGTAAAAATCCTCCAGTTGGGAACAACGATCTCGGCCTTGGCCATGGCAGCATCTTTTTCAATATCTATAGAGAGAATTCTACCTATCCTGTTCGACTTCTCGCCGGGCTTGATATTGGCAATGTATTGTTCACCTGATCGAATCCAAAGGCTGTCTTTATTGACGGTATACAAGTTGAAGGCCGGATGGAAGGCTTTCCTCAATCTCTCGGGTTCTCCATTGGCGGTACCCTCAATGTAGTCGAGTAAGGTTTCTGTGATGAGTTGGGTATCGGTTTTGTCAGCATTCTGCTGGGCTAAAAGAAAAGTGCCGGACAAAAGAAAAAGTCCAAGCAAAATTAATTGATATCTACCCATAAGCCTTTTGTGATTTAACAGTATAAAATCGGGCATGAATTTCAACCCAAATTCCAATATCGAATTTACAATTAAATTGTATGCAAAAAGCTGAATCAAATTGAATGCGTATTTTATAGTAAGTG
>JAGNSQ010000203.1 GCA_017987975.1 Saprospiraceae bacterium | reverse complement strand
ACCGTGTAACTCAGCTTCTTTCAGAATAGCCAATTTCTCTTTTTCTGTGGGTTTTTGTTGTTTTTCCATTTCCAATATTACAGTTTTTTTATCGTAATATTGTCCGATTATTTAAGGGGCTGAACTAGATTGTAATAAAATTGGAATTTCAAACCCATTGAAACTAATTTTGCAAAATTCAAAAAATGAATTTATTCAAATTGAATTAGGATTTCCACAAAAATTGTTTGAAATTGAGAATGATTATGAAATTAAACCGTTAACTTCAATATCTACTACTCATCCAGGTATAAGTCAACATTGTAATTTTACATTACATTTTTCCGAACCCAACATTGTTGGTGTGAGTATTTTATATAGGACAATAGAAATTAGAGAAAGACTTTTGGAGTTTTATTATTCCATCGTTTTAGATTTTGGAAATTCTAAGCATTTAATCTTTGTCTGGTCTGATGTTCCTGACACTATTGAACTTTATAAAGATGATGGTACTATTCACAAAATTTTAAGTGATGACGAAAACTGGCTATGACATAACATTCAACGCAAAGGAGGTCGATAGACTCACTTTCATCAATGCAAACCGTTACAAATTTTAATCCAATACCCTTAAAAATGAACTTCCTCAAAAAACTCTTCACCACCCCCAAAACCCAATCCAAGCCCACCCACCAGCTTGGCCCTATGGAAACCTACAAAAACATCCCCTGGATGACAGACCTCAGACTGGAAAATGTGGCCATCTGTTTAAATGCAGGGTTTATACCTTCTCCATCATTGCCCACTCAATTGGAAAGGCAGCTGAGACCCAATGAAGAAATAGCTAAGAGACACAATGCCATTAAAGCCATCGTTTTATGGCTCATGGTAGCTGAAGAGGACTTGGCTGACGAGCAAATACTAAATTTTGTTTCTTCCAATGGTTTGGATTTATTTTTAACGGATAACGAAAAACAAATTCTTACTGCTCCCAGAAATGATGAAGAATTACGAAATACCATTGGCTGGAAATTTGAAAATGCCTGGCCCCTGGCTTGGTACTTTGGATATACAGCACCCGACATATCCGGTCAAATGATAACGGGGGAACAAATGCAGGAAATTTTATTTAAATACACTTGTCCGCTTGATAAAAAAATAGAAGAATGGCTTGAAACAAAAGAGACCCCATCAGAGGAGGATTTAAGGAAAAAAGAAGACCTGTTTTATTGCCTCCATAATGCAGTGAGAAGTGCACAAATGGGTGGACAAACGGTGCCCCCAGGTTTTGACCCCAGGTCCAATGGTGGTGTGATCCACGAAAGAAGGCATGCTTTGACCTGGATGCTTTCCAAAGAAATGGCGTGGGATGAGACGGATTTAAGTACTTGATAATCGAACTTAGCCTGCATTTTATTTATTTCACAGTTACCAGATGCTCCTTTTTTAAACAGGACAACATATGCAATACTGGAACTTTGGGCGCAGTTTAAAAATCTGATTACATTTGCAGAATGGCACTTACCTGCACTTTGGCCGGAACAGGGCCAAAATCAGCTACTATGCCAGGCGCAAAACTTTGCACAATTAAAATGAGAATTATAACATTACTAGCATTATTCATCATATCATCATGCAGCAGCGTGAAGAAAGCAACACATAATGGCAATGTGAACAAACTGATTTATACCGTAGAAAATTCCCAAGAAGTTGTTCCCATCATTTCAAAAATGGTTGAGTCTTTGGTAGATAGTACAGAGGCTGATATTTTATCAGATTCTGCAAAAATGAAATTTTCTCAGAATTTTAATATGCAAACGAAAGAAGCTGCTAAATGGCCTAATGAAATTGAGATTGAAATTACCAAAGATGGTTGGACTAAGCAGAGATATTTAAATAACAAACATTCATATTGTTTCAAACATTTTATTGAGAATGATTCAGTAATTGTATATGATAGCAGTAGAGTAGATGTCATAACTAGTTATAAAAAGACTGCTGATAACTGCTTATGCAAACTATCCATAGATAAAAGTAAGACAAAGAGCATCCTTGGTTATAAATGTTACTACGCAAAAGCTGAGGAAATTTGCAGTAGGACTGACTCCAAAAAGAAACTTTCTACCACCTATGAAATGTATGGTACCGATATGATACATTTGCCGCTGTATGCAATATTGGAAAATGAGTGTAAACATCCTGGATACTTTCCTTTGGAGGTTAAATGTTTTTTATCTAATGAATTCTATTACCAATATAAATTGACCAGAATTGAGTAGGTACATTCATAACTTTGTCTAGACTCTATACCCCCAAAACCTTAAACCATAAATTTTAGCATAAAAAGGAAACATGTTTCATATTTGGCTTTCAATGAAGTGCAGTGCCAATGCTTGGATTGTTATCTCTTAAATTTTGTGATAATTTTTTTCATTTTCCCATACTCAGTTTGGCCACCAGCAATAAAATTTTAATTTTCCCAAAGGAATCTTATTTTTATCTGCGCAAAGCCACAATAACCATGTAAAATTGGCTTTTGTGTGCTGCACTTTTCCATTTTTGATCAAAACAAAACATCTGGTTGCCATGCCCTCACATCTGCAAAAAAAGGTTCACTCCCTGCTCTGTCCCGCTGTAGGGGATAGTCAGTGGGACAAAAAGATTGACACCTTTCTCATCACCCTGGTTTTACTCAATGTCATTGCCGTCATTTTGGAGTCGGTAGACGAACTGTTTTTGGCTTATCAAACCTTTTTTGAGGTTTTTGAATACATCTCAGTCATCATTTTTTCCATTGAGTACGTACTCAGGGTCTGGACATGTACCTGCATCGAAAAGTACAAACACCCGGTGCTGGGCAGGCTGAAATATATCATTTCCCCAAGTGCCTTGGTCGATTTGTTGGCCATCATTCCTTTTTACCTGCCCCATGCCCTTTTTTACGATTTACGATTCGTTCGGATCTTCCGTTTGTTTAGATTTCTCCGACTCTTCAAATTGGGCAGATACTTAAATGCATCGAAGGTCATAGGTAATGTGTTTTATTCTAAAAAAGAAGAGCTGGTCTTGTGTTTTATGTTGACCCTTAGTTTGATCGTAGTAGCCTCCAGTCTGATGTATTTTGTAGAACACGATGCCCAACCCGATAAGTTTTCAAGCATCCCGGCTGCCATGTGGTGGAGTGTCACCACCCTCACCACCGTGGGCTATGGCGATGTCTTCCCCATCACTCCAATCGGCCGCTTTTTAACCGCCTGCATTTCCATGCTGGGCATCGGCCTGTTCGCCCTCCCCGCCGGCATCCTTGCCTCCGGCTTTTCTACAGAATTTCAAAGGGTGAAGAAGGGGAAACGGGTGTGCCCGCATTGTGAAGGGGAGTTATGATGTAATCAGGTTAATAGAGATTACATTGAGTGGGAGCTTGCTCCACTGCTTTCTTTACGAAATTAAACGAGTAAATTTGAATAATCAAATCGAAATCTCCACTGACCGCGTAAATGTCTATGCTACCATAGATGTAAAAGTCTCCGTCATGGGGACAAGAGTTTTATTTGTTTTCATTTTGTTTGCTTTGGTCTTTTTTGGCTTTCTGTTGACACATATCAAGGCAGATGAAGTGGTATCGATGATAATTCCGGTTTTATTAATACTTGTTTTTATGATAGGTATGCCTTCAAAATACTTATTATGGAACCTATATGGTCAGGAATTTTTAATTGTAAATACAACATCCGTCAGTTGGTCTTATAATTATGGTATTATTCGGACTAATGTAAATACTGAAATTTACAATCGTTTGGGCATAGGATATGAGAAGGTCATCACAATTGACAACATTGAAATGGGCCGTCTTATTTTTTATAATTATAGACAAGAAGATAATCTCCCTGAAATCATCCACCAAACTACAGCCTTACTTTCTTCTTCGGATATAAAAAAACTAAGTGACAGCATCCAGGATATTTTTATATCAGAATTTAATTTGGAGAATAATTTTATCCCCTTTTCTCAAAATTAAAAAGCAAATACCAACCATCGGCCAATAAGACTCTCTTCACCTTTGTAATAACACCAGCACCCGAATACATCCGACCCCTCTGACCGTCTATTAGTTGAGTAGTCAATGAAAGCTTACTCCTCAAAATATTACACCATTATGTGTGTTTCTAAACCTTAAGCCCGCGGCACCGCCGTGGGCTAATTTCGGCCTTTATGGCTGCGCCGTTTAGAAATTGCGTAATAAATCCGCAAAAAAATCCAAAACTGTATGAGCCACACAAATTGTCAATCAGATGACGTGATTCTGATGCTGCCAAAAATTGCTCACCGTCTAGTGGCGAGTTTTTTGGATTGCGGATTTATGCAGCAATTTTAGGTGCAGACATAATCAGCC
>JAGNSQ010000202.1 GCA_017987975.1 Saprospiraceae bacterium | reverse complement strand
TGTGATGATAAAGGCCAGGTGTACATGCACATCAAAGCTTTTGAAGCCATGGTAGCTACCAAATCCCTGCCATGCAATGTCAAATTTATGATCGAGGGCGAAGAAGAGATAGGCAGTAAACACTTGGGTGCGTTTTGTGAAGCCAATAAAAAACTGCTTGCTTGCGATGTCATCCTTGTTTCAGATACCACCATCATTGACAATAAAACCCCTAGTATCTGTGTAGGTTTAAGAGGACTCTCCTACCTGGAGGTAGAAGTAACCGGAGCCAACAGAGACCTCCACTCAGGTGTATATGGCGGAGCAGTAGCCAATCCACTTCAGGTACTCAGTGATATGTTGTCGTCCATGAAAGATAAAAATGGAAAAATAACGATCCCCGGTTTTTATGATGATGTTGAAATTGTAAGTAAGGCAGAAAGGGCAGCCATGAACAAAGCGCCTTTCAACCTCAAAGCCTATCTTAAGGATCTGGGTATTAAAGATACCAAGGGAGAAAAAGGATACACGGTTATCGAACAAACCTCGATCCGACCTACTCTTGAAATCAACGGTATGTGGGGTGGTTACATAGGAGAAGGAGCCAAAACGGTTCTTCCTTCCAAGGCTTTTGCCAAAATTAGTATGAGACTGGTTCCTAATCAGAAAAGCGAAAAAATTACCAAACTTTTTACAAAACATTTTCAGAGCATCGCACCTGCTTCGGTTACGGTAAAGGTAAAACCTCACCATGGAGGAGAAGCTGCTGTAACACCTACCAACACACCTGAATACCAGGCTGCGGCTATGGCTATGAAGGCCAGTTTTGGAAAGGATCCAATACCTGTTAGGAGTGGTGGCAGCATACCCATTGTTGCTCTTTTTGAAAAGGTATTAAAAGTAAAAACAGTTTTGATGGGCTTTGGCCTTGATTCTGACGTTATTCACTCACCCAATGAACACTATGGTTTGTTCAACTACTACAAAGGGATCGAGACCATTCCGCATTTTTATAAGCATTACACAGAATTGAAAAAATAATCACCAGGACGGCCGAAAGGCCGTTCCTTTTTTTAATGACTATGGCCACAGGAAACTTATATTTAATACCCGTACCCATCCACGATGATGGCCAGGATACCATCCCCGCCGGGACCTTAAATGTTATCCGGTCTCTCGACTTTTTCATTGCCGAACGGGCTAAAACGGCAAGGAAATTTATCAAAATATTATGTCCTGACCTTGTACAGGCAAACTTAAAGGTAGAAGAAATGACTGATAATATGGATGTCAGTCCCTTTATTATGATGCTGAAAAAGGGAATTAATATTGGAGTTATGTCCGAAGCCGGAAATCCTTGTATTGCTGACCCTGGCCACCAGCTTGTGGCTGCCGCTCACAAGGAAAATATTCCGGTAATCGCCCTCACTGGACCCAGTTCCATCCTATTGGCTCTTATAGCATCGGGATTCAACGGACAACAATTTTCTTTTCACGGCTATCTCCCCAATAAAAAAGATGCTCTTTTGACCAAACTTAAGTCTTTGGAACTAGTACTGCAAAAAACAAGGTTTACACAGATATTTATGGAAACACCCTACCGCAATCACTTTATTTGGGATGGCATGATGGCTGCTTTATCAGATAAAACAATGCTTTGTGTGGCATGTGACTTGGGGAGTAATTTAGCTTTTATCAAAACCCTGCCTGTGGGAGCTTGGAAAAAAATGGGTATGCCAGATATCCAAAAGAAGCCTGCAATATTTTTATTGGGTTGAATTTGTTTTTACCAAGCCAATGGGCTCATTATAACAAATATGTGAGAAGCAATAAAAAGGAAATTCTATTCAAAAGAAATGCTATCCGAAACAGGAGTGCAAGCTCCTAGATAACCGTAGCCATTACTCATATTTCTATAATTAATTACAGGATCAGAATTGCCGTACAGCTGAGCCTTAATTTGTTTGCTTTTGGCCAACTTATAACGGTATGATGATTCAGCTAAAGATTCAAGGGTGTAAAAAATGGTTTCAAAATGATCGTCTTCCGTTATAGAAGATGCCGTATTAAATTTCAGCTCAAAATTATTTTTATCAACCCGGTTGATGTCAAAGAGGACTGCGCCATCTATGGCAGATTGATGAAAAGCAAGTGGAGCTGCATCGTTCCCTCCAAACTCAAGGAGTTCAGTTTCTCCTGTGGGTTCATAAGTGACTTCGCCACCCTGGTCTACTTTTTTAAATATTTTTCTATAAGCAACCAACCTGAAAAAACCCTGGTCTTTATTGGCTGTAGGAATAGCGAGATTTAATTGAATAGTTTTGCGTTTTGTGCCATTGATAATGGCATCTGCCTGTCTTGGATTAGAAGTAAAAACGAGTTTCTGTCCAACTGGAATTTTTGTTTTTGCCTCCAACGGAGCTGTATCTCCGGCAAACCTGTATGCTTTTATGGTATAAGGGATGGATGGATCAATCTTATAGGTTTCCAGCGGGATAAAGTAGATCTTATTTCTTGCATCATACTGCAATCTGAATGCCAGATCGGTATCCGTTCCCAAATCGATTACTGCATTTTCAATAAAACTACCGGCTTCAATATCGTTGAAATTTCCCAAACTCACTAGCTTGGCTTCAATTCTCTTAGATGGGCTTAGTTCACATTCCAATAGCCATTCCTGCTCCTTGCTATATTCCAATTGCAAAGGCTCTGAGCATGACCATAACATCGAAATGATCATGAAAAAGATGGCAAACTTACAACGTGTGCTCATAGAACTGGCAAATATGACATTTTTTTTACAGAATGCCGGAGATGATTGCACAATATTTTTATTCTTCATACTCATTTTCCAATCGCTAAGGTGTATGAAAGTGAAGGCAAGACCGGAAAAATGCTGACCTTGTTGATTTCATAAACATTTAAATCAAAATTATTTCTTGAAATATCAAGATAAACCGGATTTTTTCTATTCAATACATTATAAATTCCAACAAATATTCTGTGTTCTCCGATTTTCGACTTACTATTAAAGGTAAATCCTACATCCAGCCTAATGAAATCAGGAAACCTGTAATTATTTTTCCCCTCAAAAACTGGATATATGTATTTCTGCCCATTTTGCTCTCTTACTATAATTCCACCGGTAGGTAAACTAACATTACTTCCCTTCTGATAGGTGAAAAAAACATTCATTCTTGATTTTTCTCCTGTTTTTAAAGACAGACTTGTATTGGTCATATATGTCCTATCGTATTTATAGAGATACGACTCACCATTATTTAGGTCCTCAAATACACGATTGGCTTTCCCATAGGTAGCATTAAACTCAAATTCAGCCTTTGGATGTGACCATTGAAAACCGGCTTCTAAACCGTAAGCTTTTCCTTCACCTCTGGGTATTAGTTTTTGCCAATCCTCACCACCGGTTATTTGAAGTGCCTCACCCTCTCCCAATGAAATGATGTTTTTCATCGACTTGTAATAGGCACCCATCACAACACTCGATGACTTGCTCAATAAAAAGCCCAAGCTGGTATTGGCGTTTAAACCATCGGCTGGCAAAATAAATTTTGAAGCCGTGATCCATTGATCAGACGGAAAGCCCAAGCCATTATCCGACAAAGCCTGATGATACTGTCTCAACATAGCAGCGGATAGATTAAACCAGGTCTTTTGACCGTTGATGTTCATAGATGCTCTTGGCTGCGCTGAGGTATAGGTAGTGCTGCCATATTTAAATTGAGATCCGTGCACGCCCAAATTGAACAAAACGTTTTGACCGGCATTAAACTCTTCTTCAAAATAAGCAGTTAGTTCTGAACTGACATAACTGTTGTTATTAGCCAGTAGTGAAATTTCATCCTTAGTTATTACTTCCGGGAAAATTGCACCGGTATTGACATTGGTAAGTGAAATAAAGCCGGGGGTAAAACTATTTTTTACATAACCAGCACCAAATCTAAACAAGTGGTTTCTATTTAGTTGTAAATCCAGATCCCATCTAACACCTTGCATATCCAGTTTACTAACTTTATAATCTGCCGCATAAATATCTTCTACCACACCCGCACTATCAACTGCATTGCGATCAAAAAAGTAAGCATCACTCTCCCATTTACTGGAATACGCAATCAGCCTGCTGAAGGCATTTTTGCCCAATTGTGAATGCAAGTGTACTGAAGCAAGTTGATTGCCCCATTTTTGCTCATTGATATCTCTTGAGTTGTATCTGGCACCGAATGATGACTTATCTGTGCTGGCGTCACTCCTTAAGTCATCTCCACCATTATAATAGGAAAAACTAAGCTGATGCCTCCGTCCTAACCAAAAGCTGAGCTTGCCATTAAAATCACTAAAATGGTAAGAGGTTTCTCCTTTACCATCACCACTTTCGATAATGTATCTCGATAATTCCTTGATCCA
>JAGNSQ010000201.1 GCA_017987975.1 Saprospiraceae bacterium | reverse complement strand
TTGTTTGGTGATAAATCAGGAATCGACTTAGCCGATGAAATTCAAAATAAATACGCGAACCTGCCAGTTGTTTTTCTTACTTCCCAGTACGACACCCGGGTCACCAATAAGGCCCTCGAATTGAATCCGGCAGGCTACCTGGTAAAACCCATTCAAAAAGAAAGTTTATGGACCACGGTTGAGTTGGCATACAACAAAATCTTAAGCCAAAACACTGCCCCTGCTATCAAGTTTGCCGATGGAACCAAGGTGTTTTACCTTAGCGCAAACCAGATCAAATACATTTCATCCGATCACATTTACATCGTTCTCCATACTACCAACAGTGGTGAAATAACGTTGAGAATGAGTTTGTCAGAAGTAGAAGGTCTCCTTGAAAAAGCCAACTTTATCCGCTGCCATCGCAGTTACCTAGTCAATAAAAGTTATATTACCCAGTATGATACCCATTCCTTTTTCATAGATCAGATCAACATACCCATCAGCAGATCTCATAAGTCAGAGGTTAAAAAATTAATGCTCCAAATTGATTAAGTATCACCTAATCATTATGCCTACCAATCAGAACATATTTAATACCCTTTAGAACAATGCATACTGAAATTCACCCTACTTTCTCTTACATTGCTACATTCACCGCATGAAGTCTGGCATCCATGTCTACACCATCCTGCTTATGCTTTTTATAGCTGCCAACGCAGCCATTGGGCAAGTGTGCACAGACCCCGCATTATCCCAACATCTAAAACACATACGCCAGCTATCGAATCGAAAAGAACTCAATGCCGGCCTGCACCTTACAGATAGTTTATTGCAACAAGCAAAACACCAGAGTGATACCACCTGCCTCAATTATTTTTCATTGCTCTCTTTAAAAGGCCTAATCCTCATCAGAAAAGACAAAACGGGAGAAGCATTGATTTTATTTACCGATTTGGCATCCAAATTAAAATCCACCACCTATAAAGAACTGGAAGCTCAGACCTACCTGAGTCTCGCCCTTATTCAAGAGCTGATGCACCGACCTGAAGCCTGCGCGCAAAATTTGAAGATCGCCCGTTCTATCACAGATCAATATCAGCTGAAGGAGGCGTTGACCAGACTTTATGTAAGAACAGCCTCTTACCACCTACAATTCAGGAGTGATACTGATTCATGTATGTATTACTCTCAACTTGCTTTGAAATTTTCCCCCTATACCAAAGTGCTCAATGATATAGGAGATACATACGCACTACTAAGTATGTGTACCCCGTCGTTGATGGATCGGGGACCTTACAAGGAAAAAGCCATCCAAACTTTTAACAAGTCAGAAGATTGGATTGCCTGTGCCTTCCTTTCATTTGGCATTTATCAGGAAATGTTGAACCAAAATAGAAAACCGGAGGCAGAAGTATATCTGGATAGTATTAAAATTAAGTACCTGGATCGCATCCGTGAAAAATCTCTGGAAAAATCAATTGGCCTGGCAATTTATTATGAGAAAAAGAAAGATCTTTCTCTCCAAAATAAAGATTACAAACAGGCATTACAATATGAAGAGCTTTATTCTCAACACAGAAGGGATTATGCTGATGCCAAAAATCAGACCTACCTGAGCAAATTACAGGATGAGTTTTTATTTGAAAAAGAACAACGAAAAAGTAAAACCCTGGAAGAACAAAGTAAGATCTATAGAAACATACTGCTGCTAAGTCTATTGTTCATAGTCACATTGAGTGTTTTACTATTTATCAACAATCGCAACAAACAAAAAATTAAAAGACAAAAAGATATTATCGAAAAATCAATGATAGAAGTGCAAAACCTTAGCCATAGAAATGAATTATTATTGACCGAGGCACATCACAGAATCAACAACAGTCTGCAAAATGTAATTGCTATTTTACAAATACAAAAAGAGAAAGTAGATTTTATTGAGACCAAAGAGCTTTTAAACGACCTTTCAAACAGGATAAAATGTATTTCGCTGATTCATGAACAAATTCATAAAAATCAGCAATCTGAAAATATTAACCTTTCACAGTTTATCACCACCATTTTAGAATTATTAAATCAGCTTTCCGTTTCGTGGGATCTCACTCAATCCAAAATAGAAATTGACAACGATATATTTATCAACAACGAAACGGCTATGCCACTAGGCATCATTGCCAATGAACTGGTGACCAATTCTCTAAAACATGCCAATTTACCTGCTGACACTCGGCTTAAAATTTCACTTCAAATCTCAAAAGGTGAAAATGGCATGTATCTCTTTGATTATGCCGATAATGGTGAGCAAAAAACCGAGCCCCGATCGGGCAGTAGTTTGGGATTTATGCTGATCCATTCCATGGTAAAACAACTCAATTCGCATTGGGAGTACTCGGTGCAAAATGGATTTCATGCCTCCTTTGAATTTAAAATAAAAAATACTTCTGTAGTGTAGAGGATGTTTTCAAAAGAAACAATTGTTATTTTTGCACGCTCTCAATAAATGAAATAATTTAACATTGTTCTTAATATCCAAAGCATTAAAACAGCAATAACCAAACCGGATTATAAAAAATGAAAATTATCTGCCACGAACAGGAACAAAAAAAAGCAGAAATAATCTCAGAAGAGTTAATCTTTCAAGGCGCAGATGAAGCTGTGATGTTGGTGGGTGAACTTTACTATCAGGGATATGATGTCATCATCTGGCACCAAAACAATTTACCTACTTCCTTCTTTGATCTATCTTCTGGAATGGCGGGAGAAATTCTGCAAAAATTTTCGAACTTTAGAATTAAGCTGGCAATAGTAGGTGATTTTTCCAACCTCCCAAGTAAAAGCCTTACAGCATTTATCCAAGAAAGCAATAAAGGCAGACTGGTTCACTTTTCGACAAATCTGGCAGAAGCTTTAAGTTTTTAGTGTATCCCCTGCATATGACCCACTACATCTGCTATATTATTTTCCTTTCATTCAGAAATAACGGATAACATTTGTTCATCGAGCTTAACAATGGCTTTTACGCATGAACTTTTTTTGTTGTACCATTCCTCCATATGGTTTCTGAAAATGTTGTATATTTACCAAGAGGGCAATC
The DNA here is from genome assembly GCA_017987975.1 of Saprospiraceae bacterium. Lineage (GTDB taxonomy): Bacteria > Bacteroidota > Bacteroidia > Chitinophagales > Saprospiraceae > JADKBO01. Next base: position 1,342 of record JAGNSQ010000201.1, on the reverse strand, counting down.
CCAATTATAGCGAAAGGCCTTCCCCTTAAATTGAATTATTTTGAGAAAATCCAACAATACCCAACTCCAGATCTTACTTTTATTTGCAGCCATCATGTTTATGAACCATAGCTGCAATGAGCTTACCTCCCGCGACACAAAAGCTAATTCAGAGAAAGCAGAGACAACCGAAGTCATTACCTCCGATGCAAAAAAGCTGCCAACCCTGGATACAGTCGATTACAATAATAGAATGATGGGGCTTGCCAACGGTGACACCACAGGTCGGTGGCCGGTCACTGCAGCCTTGCCATTGCCCGGTGCCATCTTACCCTTTCACAGGATTATCGCCTTTTATGGCAATCTCTTTTCTACCCGGATGGGTATTTTGGGGGAGTTGCCCAAAGAAGAGATGTTGGCGAAACTACAGGAAGAGGTGGCAAATTGGCAAGCAGCAGACAGCACTACCAAAACCATACCCGCCCTACATTACATTGCTGTTACTGCACAGTCGCAGCCCGGAAGCGGAAACATGTACCGCCTTCGAATGCCCTTTCACCAAATTGATACCATTATAGCCTGGGCTCATTCGATCAATGCCCTGGTATTTTTAGACATACAGGTAGGCCATAGCACTGTGGCTGAAGAGGTAGCCATGCTGGCACCGTACCTACAGCTGCCCAATGTACACCTGGGCATCGATCCTGAGTTTTCGATGAAAAACGGCGAAGCACCCGGAAAAAGGATTGGGCATTTTATGGCCGATGATATCAATGACGCCATTTCGTTGTTAACAGCAACAGTAAAAGAAAACAAGCTGCCTCCCAAAATTTTGGTAATACACCGGTTTACCCAGGGTATGATTAAAAATTATCAGGACATCCAAATTGTGCCTGAAGTTCAGGTAGTGATTGACATGGACGGCTTTGGTGATAAAATGTTAAAAGAATCAACTTACAAAAGATACATTTTTAAAGAACCGGTTCAGTTTACCGGCTTTAAGCTGTTTTATAAAAATGACAACAAGGATAACTGGACCATGTACACCCCTGAGGAATTGTTGAAGTTTACACCAAAGCCTATTTATATTCAGTATCAGTGACCACACAATGGGGCTAGCACCTACCAGGTGGTTTTTAGTCCTTCCCTATTGTAACCGGCACCCTCACTTTTTCGTATGATGGGTATGAATAATAATATCTTCTTTGGTCCTCGCCGGTACCTACTTTTGTTTTGGGCATTTTCAGGTTGCTTGTCAACGTTGCCGGCACAATCGTTTAATTCAAAAATAGATTCTCTGATACAACGGGTTGTAACGGATAGTTTGGGGCCCGGAGGAAGTTTTTTAATTGCCCATAAAGAT
>JAGNSQ010000200.1 GCA_017987975.1 Saprospiraceae bacterium | reverse complement strand
AGTCCATTCATTTTTAACGAATACGGCACCATGTCATGGGCTATCCTTCTTACTTCTACACACGCCTCATCTATTAATTGATTGGTTTTTTCGTAGATATTGATCTCCTTAATGTTGGCAATTTCACGTTCAATGGCATTAAAATGCGCCTTAACTGTTGTAAGCAATCCACCCAAACCATCATGCAGATCCTGTGCTATTCTTAATCTTTCTGACTCCTGCCCTTCAATCATTGAATTAAGCGCCAACAACTTGTTCTTTTGTTCCAGATCGGCAATCCGCTGCTTTTGGATGAGTGCATCTTTTTCCACCATTTCACGCTGATGTTTTAATTTTCTTCTGTAGATATAATAAACCACACCTCCAAGGGTTGTTAAAAAAAAAGCCAGACCAGCCAGGTTTCTTTGTTTGTTCTTTGACTTTGTTAACTCAAGGTCTTTTTTCAAGAGCTCCTTTTCTTTTTCGTGGGTTTTGTACTTGACTTCATAATCTGCAATTTTACCATCAAATATTTGTTGAAAACTGGAATCCTGAACTGCTATGTAATTTTCAATGGCCTTGTATGCTTTTTGCTGATCACCTTTTTTTTTGTACATATGGTACAAATTAATATATAAATTTTTGCGCTCTTGTGCTATCGGATTATGCTTTAACATATCCATATAAAGTTTCTCAGCTTTGACATATTCTTCATCTTCTTCATACAGTTGACTTAAAACCATTGATCTGTAAGTCATAATTTCGTTCTTTATGCTATCCTTAATCATGGACTGGACAATTCTTTCTAATGTATTCTTTGCCTCTTCTTTGTTAGTAAAATAATCATCCATTCCTAAATGTCGCATATCACTTAGTCCCTTGCCCTGTTTCTTAAATTGAATGTACTCTTTTAGGTATTTCTCAAAGACATCTTTATCTCCCCTTGCTTTTAAAGCCACCAATACGGAGTGTAGCACAAATCCTTTGTTCATACGGTTGGGAGAGTCTTTTACGTAACTATAACTTTTGTTGAGATAATAATCCGCCTTTTTATAATTTTTAAGAGCAAGATAAATCCTGTATTTATTAAAATTAGGGCGCCAGAGTTGCTCTTTGTCCTCGCCCTCCGTAATGTATTGTTCGCTAAGTTGAGTGAAATACAATGCACTATCCAGCTTATCCACATTAATATACCCATTGGAAATATTATTAGCCAGCATTGATAGTTTCGGATCCATATTTTTCTGATTTTTTAAGGCTTTCCATGCAGGCAACCCCCACTCAAAAATTTTATACAAATCTGATCTTGTCATAGAATTTGAAATCATTTTAAGCACTAGCTCCATGATTCTAGGTTCTGTGGGATTTGTTTTAAACCTGTCAAAAACAATATCTTCACATGCTGCTCCTCCGAAATGGTCAAAAGCAATGCTTTTATAAATTTCTTTTACTCTTGCTTCATTTTTGGTAGTATCCAACTCGGCTAGTAAATTTTCACATTGCCCATTCAGTAGAAAAGGAAAGAATACCCATAAAACCAGACATCTCAATTTCTTCAACGATCTCTATATTTCTTGTAAAAATACCAAGAAATACAAGCTTTTGATGAGGATTTCAAAAAATCTATGATTTCATATATTTTCAACCCGTTGTTTAGGTTTTCCTGCATTACCATTATTCAGCCCAACTGATTTTTTTCTTTAGCAAAAATTATAGGAACTCAGATGTAATTTCCAGCCATTTTATTTATCTTGGTTTTATCAATCAAAATCTGGTGATATGTGGATGACCCTTTTATCCTTTGTGCTTGTTATGTTACTCGTTTCCTGGGCGGGCAAGCGATTAATGGGTACAGAAAACATTTCAACACAAAATGGTTATTTTCTGGGAGGCCGAAGTCTTACCGGCATTGTCATTGCCGGCTCTCTTATTATGACCAATATATCAACCGAACACCTGGTAGGCATGAATGCATCCGCTTATAAAAATGGGGCTCTCGTCATAACCTGGGAGGTTACATCTGCTATTGCACTGGTTCTTGCTGCTCTCTTTTTTGCCCCCTCTTACCTCAAACTTGGACTCACCACCATTCCTGAACTTTTAGAAAAAAGATTTGATGCCCGGACCAGAAGTTGGGTTGACAGCCTACTCATTGTTTCCTTTACGCTCACCTTGCTACCCATAGTCCTATACACAGGTTCACTCAACATAGAACACCTCTTTGACCTTTCCAATCTACTACAAGTAAGTCAAAAAACGGGAATCTGGATTACAGTCATCATAACCGGCACCATTGGCGCCATATATGCCATTTTCGGAGGCTTAAAAATGGTAGCCATAACAGATACGCTGTTTGGAGCCGGGCTTATCATTGGAGGTCTTGCCATACCTCTCTTAGCTCTTTCGCAACTGGGTGATGGCAATATAGTTGATGGCTGGAACATCGTTTGGTCGGGGAGCAGGGAAAAGTTTAACGTAATTAGTTCTGAGCCAACAGTCGGTGTTGGTGCCCGGGATGCCATTCTACCCTTTTCTACCCTTTTTACTGGTATGATCATCAACCAACTTTACTTTTGGGCCATGCACCAATCCATCGTCCAAAGGGTTTTAGGCGCTGCCAGTCTGAAAGAGGCACAAAAAGGATTGTTGTATACCGGCATTCTGAAACTGCTCATGCCCTTTATCATTATTCTGCCAGGTATCATTGCCTTTCAATATTTTGGTAACCATTATGCCGACAATCCGGATAGTGTTTATCCAGCTTTGGTAAAGAAGGTTCTTCCACCTTGGGCAACCGGTTTTTTCATTGCTGTGGTTGCAGGTGCTGTGTTAAGCACCTTCAACAGTGGGCTCAATAGCGCTGCTACCCTTTTTAGTCTTGGCATCTATCAAAAAACCATTAAACCCGATGCAAGCGCTCCCGAAATTGTAAAAATCGGTAAAACGACTTCCATTGTTTTGGCTGTATGTGCAATTGGAGTAGCCCCTTTTGTTGCCAATGCCCCGGCCGGTTTGTACCAACTATTACAACAACTCAACGGCATCTTTTTTATTCCTATGGCCACTCTCATTCTGGCAGCACTTTTTATGCCATGGATTTCAGCGCTGGCGGCCAAAATAGGACTGATTTTTGGATTATTGTTTTACATCCTCCTCCAATTTGTCATTGAAGTTGAACTCCACTTTGTTCATATTTGGGGATTGGAATTTGTATTAAATGTTGTTTTAATGACTCTCGTAAGTTTGAAGTATAAAAACACCAACACCTTTAAAATAAAAGATGAAGGTTTTGTAGCAATGACCTCATGGAAGTTTGCAATTCCAATCAGTATTACATTGATACTTCTTACGCTTATTGTTTATCTTACTCTGGGTCATTTTTCTTAATCATGGATACTAATTTGATTCAGGTTATTTGTTTGGGCCACTCATGTCATGATCTAGTCAATGAGGGCTATCACCCAGGAGGCACCGTGACTTATGCTTCTCTTTTGGCAAAAAATCTGGGTGCAGAAGTAACCGTAATTACAAGTACTGGACCCGACTTTTTATTTCAACATCTCTTCAGCGATAAAGGCATTCAATGGCATAATTTACCTGCAGAACAAACTACCTGTTTTACTAATACACCCAGTGATAATGGTAGAAAGCAAAAAATCAGCGCTGTTGCTTCGCAGATAACATCGGGTTCGTTGTCTTTTTTTCCTAAAACTGAAATCCTTCATTTAGGTCCCATTGCCAATGAAATCGATCCCGATGTGATCCAACTGTTTCCAAATGCCCTCATCGGACTTTCTATCCAGGGGTGGTTAAGAAATTGGGATAGTGATGGCAATGTATTCACTCAAAACATGGATTGGAAGCATCTTAAAGGAATCGATCTTGTTTTTGCCAGTGAGGAAGACCTGGCCCACGACCCCAATGTTATATACGAGATTACTGAACATGTACCTGCTGTCATCCTCACCCGAGGGGCCAAGGGAGCAGTGATCTTTTCCGATAAACAAGAAATTTTAGTTCCAGCATTTCCCATCAAGGAAAGCGATGCCACAGGTGCGGGCGATTCATTTGCCATCTCCTTTTTGATGCATTACTACAAGTCCGGTGATTTGATCGCAGCCTGCCAATATGCTCATTGTGTTGCGTCCCTGGTCGTTGAAGGTCAAACCTTACCGTCGCTCCCCCTACCAGAAGATGTAAGCCATCGTTTCCAACAATACAAAGATCATTTCAACATATGAAAATCAATTTATCCCCTTTATTCCGTCTCATGTCAAACACGGTGTTTATAAAAAGCATCAATACCTGTTTGTTATTCTTTTCTTGCTATAGTATTCTTTTTTCACAACATGCCAACGACCAGATTTATCAGTATCCTTTGACATACACGACTGCATCCATCGATATTGATGGGCTTCCGCTTGAAGATGCCTGGAAAGATGCAA
>JAGNSQ010000199.1 GCA_017987975.1 Saprospiraceae bacterium | reverse complement strand
GCTCCATCAGTAAGTTGAATTGGCTGGATGGTGGTCGTGGTGCTCATTGATTCTTTTTTATGCAAATTTAGTTGTTAAACACTTTTTTGTCTCCAAAAGTTCTATCTGGGGGCCAAAATCGAAAATCAAAGCTTTTTGAAAAATATTATATTCATTATCAATAAGATACATATATAGGCAATTATTTTTTGGCCGAAACCACCAAATATTTGCTATTTTTAACTCAAGCAACAAAGTTCCGGTATGACATCCATCGTTTTAGAAATCGTTCGTTACACGGTGCCTTCAGTGGTAGTGTTTCTGACCATTTATTTTTTACTCAATCGTCAGTTTAAACAACAAATGTATACCGAACAACTTCGGTTTGGCAGCAAAAGAAGGGAAAAAACGGATGCTGTAAAAATGCAGGCCTACGAAAGGCTAATCTTGTTGTGTGAGCGCATCGATCCGCAGCACCTTTTTCTGCGGCTGAACTCAGGTGAGATGACAGTCAGTGATATGCAGCAGGCGATGCTGGTGGCAGTTAACCAGGAGTTTACCCACAACTATACCCAACAGTTGTATGTATCCTCCAATCTTTGGAAAATCATTGTTTTGTCGAAAGACCAGGTGATGGGCATCATATCTGAAACGGCAGCCCAACTACAAGCCGGAGATCCTGCCGTGCGGCTGCTGGAAATACTGGGACGTGTGAAAACCGACCTGCAAATGGATCCGCTGGAACAAGCCAAAACAGCCATTAAAAACGAGGCAGACCTTCTACTGGCATGATCAGGCAATATGGCATATGGATCATAGCCACCTTCTTGATAGGGCAGGGCTGTCAACGCAAACAAACTTATTTTGCCTACTACGATGCAAGTGTATACCGGTTTGATGAAAAACTAAAAAAAGAAGATAGCACTACCCTGGCCATGATTGGTCCTTATAAAATAAAGCTCGATGAGCAGATGAATGCGGTGATTGGCCAAAATGCGGAAGAGATGATCAAGGCCAAGCCCGGCTCAACCCTCACCAACTGGATGGCCGATGCCATGGCAGAAAGTTACGAACGCCAGGCCCGCGAAAAACTTGATTTTACCATAGCCAATTACGGAGGCATTCGCATCAATGCAGTGGCTGCCGGCGACCTCACCTTAGGAAAGATGTATGAGATCATGCCTTTTGAAAACCAGCTGGTAGTCATGGACCTCAATGGTGAACAGATAAAACAACTGCTCGACCGAATTGCGGCTTACGGCGGTTGGCCGGTTTCAGAGGGCTTACAATTTGAAATTCGCGACAGCACAGCCATTAATATTCTGATTCAAGGGGCACCCTGGAAACCCGGGGGTAGTTATCGAATCGGACTGCCCGACTATGTAGCCAATGGAGGTGACGACTTTGATTTTTTAAAGCCCCTGCCCAGGGTTAACTCGGGTCTGCTGATCAGAGACCTGCTGATCAGTGATGTGAAAAGAAAAAAAGTTTTAACGCCCAACGGGCAGGTACGAATAAAACAGACACAACCATGACAGGCAGGAGGCAATTCATCAAACAGCTCGGCATGGGGGGCATGTTGCTGGGTGTGCAGCAGTATCCATGGCAAGAGTGGATAGCAGGGGCCGACATCACCCGCATCACCATCCTTCATACCAACGATGTTCACAGCAGGATCGAGCCTTTCCCTATGGATGGTTCGCGCAATGCCGGTTTGGGGGGAGCAGCCAGAAGGGCGGCCCTGATCAAACAGGTGAGGAGCGAACAGGAGCATGTGTTGTTGTTTGATTCCGGTGATATCTTTCAAGGCACACCCTATTTCAATTTCTACGGAGGCGAATTAGAGATGAAGTTGATGAAAGAAATGCAATACGATGCAGCTACCATGGGCAACCACGACTTTGACGGCGGCATAGAAGGTTTTGCCAAACATTGGCCTACCGGTGGTTTTGATTTGCTGTGTGCCAATTATCAGTTGACCAACACCCCCTTGCAAGGCAAGGCCAAAGATTATATCGTTTACAAAAAAAGCGATATAAAAATAGGTGTTTTTGGCCTGGGCATAGAGTTGGATGGCTTGGTACCCCAGGCCTTGTACGGAGAAACCAGGTACCTGGATCCAATTGTCCACGCCAACAAAATAGCCGGTATTTTGAAAAACGATGAAGGTTGCGACTACGTCATCTGTTTATCGCACCTGGGTTACAAGTACGAAAACAGCAAAGTATCAGATATGGTGCTGGCAGCGCAGACCAAAGGCATCGACCTCATCCTTGGAGGTCATACACACACCTTTTTAAAAGAACCCACTTTGGTGAAGGGCAGCGACGGTAAAGTAGTGGTGATCAACCAGGCCGGGTGGGCCGGAATACAACTAGGAAGGTTGGATTTATACTTTGAGCGAAATAAAAAAGGCAGGTGTGTGAGCTGTAAAAATTTAACCGTGGGTTAGATTGTTTATACCCCAAAATGCATAAAGCATTGAAAAATGCATATTAAGACTTGTGGTTTTTTAATATGTGAGACAAGGCTACGTATTACCAAAAATTGTGTCGAAATTTAGCTTGATTTTTTTGTAGCTTAGCTTTGCAAATGCCAACGAAAAACCCTTTTTTTGTGGCCCTTTTGAAAAGCAGCAAGAGGAAAATTGACCGAAACGAAAAAAGAGAGAAGTATTTTCGAGAAACTGACTAATTCATTAATGACCCCACGGGCCAACTTTTAATCTCTTCGGGGAAAGATTGGAGGTACCATGAACATATCGACTGATGTATGGTAAATGACCACAACATAATCTGGAACAACTGTTTAGACATCGTTCGCAAGAATGTGAATCCTCAGAGTTACCGCACCTGGTTTGAGCCCATCAAACCCATCAAAGTACAGGCTGGTGTACTCACCATCCAGGTGCCCAATAAATTTTTCTACGAATGGTTGGAAGAAAACTTTGTTGAAGTACTCAGCCTTGCCCTCAGAAAAGAAATGGGAGAGGGTGCCAGATTGGAGTACCAGATCCTGATGGAAAACCACAAAGCCACGGGTAAAGCCATGACCGCACCAGTACCGGAATCAGAAGAAGTAAACAGCGAAGAAATTACCAATCCCTTTGTCATACCCGGCATTAAAAAAACCAAGTTTGATCCCCAGCTCAATGAGCGTTATACCTTTGATAATTTTGTAGAAGGCGAATGCAACAAGCTAGCCAGGGCTGCAGGCCTCGAGATTGCCGGAAGGCCAGGTACAACCTCATTCAACCCACTGGTCATTTTTGGAGACACCGGACTGGGCAAAACCCACCTATCGCAGGCCATTGGTAATGCCATAACCAAAAAATTCAACAACAAGCAGGTTCTCTACATTACCACAGAGAGGTTTACCAATCAGGTCATCCAGGCCATTAAAAACAACTCGATCAACGATTTTATGAACCACTATCACATGATAGACGTGCTTATCGTTGACGACATCCAGTTTTTGGCCAACAGGCCCAAGACGCAGGAAATATTTTTTAATATTTTCAACCAATTGCATCAAAACGGCAAACAAATCATCCTTACATCAGACAGGGCTCCCAAGGACCTGCAGGATGTAGAAAAGAGACTGATTTCCCGCTTCAAATGGGGACTTACTGCTGATCTGGGGGCACCTGAATACAAAACGCGGATAGACATTTTGAAGGCCAAGATGGAGCTGGAAGGTATCACCCTTAGCCAGGAAACGGTAGAATACATCTGCCACCACATCAAGAGCAACATCCGCGAATTGGAGGGAGTTTTGATCTCATTGGTGGCAAGGGCGTCGCTCAACAAAAAACGAATCGATCTCGATCTGGCCCGCGAGGTCGTTGGTCAGTTTGTCAGCCAGGAACACAAAGAAATTTCAATCGACAATATCAAAAAACTGGTAGCCGATCACTTTAAGGTACCGGTAGAAAAACTACAGGGTACAACGCGCAAACGCAGTATTGTGCTGGCCCGCCAATTGTCCATGTACCTGGCCAAAAACTACACCTCTGTCTCGCTTAAGACCATTGGTAGCAACTTTGGAGGCAAAGACCACAGCACCGTTTTATACTCCATTCGTGCTGTACAGGATTTGATGGATACAGACAGTCTCTTCAAAGACACGGTCAATCAATTGGAGAAACAAGTACAACTGAGCCTCACACCGGCTTAGGTCAATGTTAATGTTTCGCTAACATGACCCATTAAGCTCGTAATTATTCTAAACCGCCTTTTATCTTTGCGCCAAATGCAGACCATGAAGTCAACTCAATTACTCCTGTTTTTTGTTTTCCTCATTTTTCTTTCATGCGGAGAAAACAAAAAAAACGACTACCCCGGTGGTAAGGATGGAGAGCTCAACTGGATCGATATGAAAACGGCGGCCACCATTCCCAATACAGAAAAAAAGATGTATTTTGTGGACGTATATACAGACTGGTGTGGCTGGTGCAAGGTTATGGACA
>JAGNSQ010000071.1 GCA_017987975.1 Saprospiraceae bacterium | reverse complement strand
GTTGTATACTACACCATCGAAAGCGGTGACTTCACAGCTACCAAAGCGATGATTGTAATCGAGTAAGAAGACTTTGAAGACTTCTAAATAATGAGAGGGCCCGGCAAAACCGGGCCCTTTTCATTTTAATCAAGTTTTGGTTTTGGTTAATTACCTACTCTCACCCTTAAGACCGCATTAACTGCATCTACCTTCATACTACCTATTTCCACAAATCAATCCTATTGGATCTAAGGCACATTTTCAACAGATTGCATATCTCACGGCCAAAAGTATTATATCGCGTGTTTAACTCGCTTTAAACCCTCAAATTTGCCATTCTGCTGTTAATATTTGTATTTTCATAATTCAACTTGGCAACATCCTTGCATACATTCACTGCAAGTTAGCCGTCTCTTCACCTAATGGGACATTACCCGGTTTGCTACCACTCCTCGCAAAGGCTAAAGATCTTTCGCCACAGCTTGCATGCCAATCATCAGAAAAGTAATTTAAAAAAACTTTTCGCCACAGCGGCATTGCCAGCCATCAGAAAAATAAAGTGTAAAAATCGATCGATAGAGCGGCTATGCCATCGACCAAAAAAGAATAGGCGAAAAATCTTTCGACACAATGGCATTGTAACTCTAAGTGAAGTAATGTCGAAAAATCTATCACCACAACTGCCATGCCAAGTTACAGAGAAGTAATGTTGAAAGATCTATCGCCAAAGCTGCGCTTTCTACTGATGCCCGGACACCTCTGAAGCTCCGATACCTCTGTTGCTCCGAAACCTCTGTTGCTCCGACACCTCTGAAGCTCCGATACCTCTGATGCTCCGTTACCTCAGTCAACAATCTTAAGTTGAACTCTCTGGATGCCGCTTTTGGCTTTTTGGTGGAGAGAATTTTTGTATTCCGTAGCGTCTATAGAAAGACACTTTTGAAAATAATAAGAAGATACCTTCCACTGCCCATCGGCTTCAAAGATTAAACCCAATTGTAAGGCCGCGCTGGCAGCATAATATGAATTGGATTTTTCACCGCGCAGAATCGTGTTTTTTAAACAATTGATAGCAGGTTTAGTCTCATATCGAGCCTGATGAACACGGCCTAGACGATAGTAATACTCCAATGCGTATTCTGAATGTTGTAATAATGTTTTTTCGTTCTTTTTAAGTACGTCATAGCTCTCTGAGTAATAGCCACCATCGTAAAAAAGTCGTGATTTAAGTAAAAAGGGGATAGGAGGCTTTCCAGAAAGTGCTTCTTTTTCAGCTTGTTTATCTTCATCAACAAGGGCCTTACCTCTTTTAACTGCTTCTGCCATGTAATATTTATACAGCGACACATCGTTGTTCATGCTCATTTCATACCACGCTAGTTTTTGGTAGGCCTCCTTGATAAAATGTTGACCAGTGAATTTTTTGGTAAAAGCCAGGAGATGTGATTTAGCCCGGGCATCCTGCTTGTTGAGATAGGCCTTACCTTTCATAAATTCTAGATAATGAAAGGGCAATTGATCGGGCGAAAGTCGAAGGGTGTTTAAAACCTCCAAACAATCGTCATTCTTGCCGGCTCTCTGGTAGATACTGGCCTTTAAAAAGGCAATTAGAGGATGCTGACTGTGATCTAGTGAGAATTTTTTAAGTTGATTCAACGCCCCTTCCCGATCATTAAATTGATAAAACAAGATGTAGGTATAAATGGCGGCCACCTCATCTTTGTATCTATATTTTTTCTGTGAAAGCGCATATTGGGCCAGAGACTCAATCTCAATTTTTCCCTGGTTGATCGACCCTTTTACCCCGATGAGTTTCCTTACCCATTTGGGAACAGATTCTGCCAAAACATGAAGGATAGAAAGGCTTTTGTTATTTTCTTTAAAAGCGGGATACTTTTTTTGATTGTTTTCCAGCAACTGATATGCTTTGTACACAGCTTTGCCAGCAGATATTTTATCGTCAAATTTTATTTGTATCAAGGCCCATTGGAGTAGGATCTCAGCCTTTATAAAGTCAAGATGCGGGTCTTTTAATGAGATGTTCTCCAATTGGTCTATCCTGTTGTCCTTATTAGGAAGACGTAATTTGTATTCTGAATAGTCTTCAGTGATAAACAGCTTAAAAAAATCTATGTAATTTTCCAGGTGAAGAAGAGCCAGGTTGTCTTTGTCAATAGATTTTAATACTGTCAGCTGTTGTTCTGCTTCCTTGATTCGAAGGTGAATAATGTTTTGGTAACAAGCATCTACATCTACCGAATAGGTAACATGAGGGATAGCCAGTACTGTGAGTACCTGACAATAAAAGACAGCGAACAAGAAAATTTTTCTTATATCGCCATAAAAATGTAGAGATGGTTGAAGTGACTGATTAGGCTTCCTGTAGGATAAATGTATCATCTACAAGGATTCTTCCACAATGTTCACAGGCAACGATGTGTTTCATCATGCCGATCTCAATTTGTTTCTGAGGAGGTATTTTGTTAAAACAACCACCACAAGACTCCCTTGCTACAACAGCTACGGCCAAGCCATTTCTGTAAGATGAACGAATTTTATCATAAGCTTTCAGCAACCTTGGCTCAATTTCTTTTCGCTGCTTGGCGCTGTCTTTGATAAGCCTGTCTTCTTCTTTTTCTGTTTTTTCGATGATGCTCTCCAGCTCATCTTTTTTCACTTTCAGCTCTTTTTGCCTTACAGCAATTTTATCTTCAATGTTTTTCAAAGATTCACCTTTGGCAACCTTTGAAACATTGGCCTCTTTGATTCTTTTTTCGGACAACTGAATTTCCAGGCGTTGCAACTCAATTTCTTTATTGAGCGCATCAAACTCCCTGTTGTTTTTTACCTTATCCAATTGCTTTTCGTACTTGACAATCAAAGACTCACTTTCCTTAATGTTGTTGTTGTGGTTTTTGATGTCCTCGTCGATGTCATTTATTGAATCAAGCAACCTGCTTTTTCTTGTATTCAATCCAACCAAGTCATCTTCAAAATCACTAACCTCCATAGGAAGTTCGCCCTTCATTACCTTGATTTCATCAAGTTTTGAATCGTTTTTTTGCAGATGGTATAATTGAGCAAGTTGTTCCGGAATCGTTAATTCTTTGTTTGCCATATTTAATTCTGGTTGTAGTTAACGGTAAAAAACGGGATTGGTATTCCGTTTTGTATAATGGAGTGCAAAATTAGTAAAATTATTGGAAATCAACTCAATTAAGAGGTCAATTGTATATTTTTCGCTCTCATAATGTCCAATATCTGCTATTATGATCTGCTCTTCTGCGTCAAAAAATTCGTGATATTTAAAATCGGCACTAATAAACAGCTGTGCTCCACTTTTAATAGCAGCCGATGTCAGGAAGCTACCCGCCCCACCACACAAGGCTATTTTCCTTATGTGGCTGTGAATCAATGAAGTATGCTTTATCACAGCCACTTCCATTGTTTTTTTCAGCTGATTTAAAAACATTTCGGCTTCCATAGGCTCTGCCAACTCACCTACCAGACCCGCTCCGATTGACTGGTGATCATTGTCTAAAGAATGCATAAAATAAGCAACCTCTTCATAGGGGTGACTGCTTTTTAAGGCGGTCATTACAGCATTAACATTGGTTTCAGGTACCAACACCTCCACTTTTACCTCCTCTTCAACAGAGGGCATCTGGCTCACACCTTTAAAAGGATGGGCCTTTTCATTAGGGGTAAAAGTGCCTGTACCCCGGGTGCGAAAAGCACAATCCCTGTAATTACCAATTTGACCAGCCCCTGCCCGATGAATCGCCTTTGAAACTACTTCCAGATGGGATTCCGGAACGAAAAAACTTAGTTTTTTTAGTGTTCCAGGTTTTGGCGCTAAGATTTGAGTGTTTATCAGCCCAATTTTGTTGGCAATTTTGCCATTGACGCCATCTAAAATATTGTCAAGATTGGTATGACATGACAAAATCGAAATATTATTTTGTATTGCCTTGATTACGGTACGCTCTACATAGTTTCTTCCCGTAAGCGATTTTAAACCTTTAAATAGGATGGGATGGTGCGATAAAACCACATTACAGCCCAGCTCGATGGCCTCTTCAATAACAGTTTCTGTGCAGTCAAGTGAAACCAAAACACCCGCTATTTCAGCATCAGGATTACCCGTTATCAGGCCTGAATTGTCGTAGTTTTCCTGTAATGCATAGGGGGCTATGCCATTGATAAACCCAACTAATTCCTTTATTTTGGTCATGTTATTCAATGTTTTTCTTAAAGTGAAGCTGTTCTTCCTCCATCCACTGGCAGGTTTATGCCATTGATGTAGGCAGCATAAGGTGAAGCTAAAAATCCTATAGCATAGGCTATTTCCTCAGCCTCCCCAAACCTTCCGGATGGTATTTCGCGGGTCATCTCAGCGGCGATTTCACTGCTTTCTTTGCCCATATTTTGGGCTTTGTTGGCTATGATGTTTTCCAATCTTCCGGTAGCTGTGGCGCCCGGTAAAACGTTGTTCACGGTGATGCCGAAAGGTGCTACTTCGCTGGCCATGGTTTTGGCCCAGTTGGCTACTGCCCCTCTAATGGTATTAGACACTCCGAGGTTGGGAAGTGGTTGTTTGACTGAAGTGGAAATGACATTAATGATCCTACCATAACCCTGCTTTTTCATAGCCGGTAATACAGCAGTAGTTAGCTTATGGTTGGCCAGAAGGTGAGCGTGAAAAGCCTCTAAAAATGCCATTGGTTGGGCTTCCACAATCTTGCCTCCTGCCGGCCCACCGGTGTTGTTGACCAGGATGTTGACTTCCAGTGAACGCAATTTTTCGGCAAGGGCATCTACTTCTGCATCCATGCTAAAATCGGCAACAAGGTAGCTGTGATTGAGGTGGGTCCGTGGTAATTCCGCCACACACGCCTTTAACTTGTCTTCATTGCGTGCTACAAGGATGACCCGGGCCCCCATTCTTGCCAGCACCTCAGCAGCAGCAAAACCAATGCCCTGGGTACTGCCACAAACTACGGCTATTTGATCCCGAAGGGCATCAATTGCAAAAGGAAAGGAAAGTAGACCGCCTGCCTTCATGTTATAGTTTTATCTTGATAATAGAAAATCTTTGAATGACCCAAATTCGGTGCCCAGGCCAACGGCTTCTTTTTTTCTGTCTGTTAATTGGGATAGTCGTTCCGGAATTTCTATGGTTTGACCCAAGGCAGATTCTACCGTGTCGAGGAATTTAGAGGGATGGGCAGTTTCCAGAAAAAAACCGCTTCCTCCATGAGTTTCCAGGTATTTCCTTAAACCCAAATGGCCAATGGCACCATGGGGATCCAATATGTAGCCAGAATTGTCGAATACTCGCTTCATTTCTATTTTTGTCTCTTGGTCAGTGGCCCAAAAGCCCGACAGATCGGCTTTTAAGGAGGACCAAGATTGTTGGTATAACGCCATCATCCGCACAAAGTTTGAGGGTTGGCCCACATCCATGGCATTGCTTAGGGTAGAAACAGAAGCCCGGGGCTCGTATTCACCGCTTTCCAGATAATCAGGCACTACCTTGTTGACGTTGGTGGCAGCAATAAAATGATGGATTGGCAGTCCCATTTGTTTGGCCATCAATCCCGCAGTTAGGTTGCCAAAATTGCCGGAGGGCACGCTGCAAACCCACTTACCACTGCCCTCCCATTGTCGATAAGCTTCAAAATAATAAAAGCTCTGGGGAATGAGTCGGGCAATGTTGATGGAATTGGCAGAACTCAGGCGGTATTTTTGATTCAAATCAGCATCGGTAAAAGCTTCTTTGACCAGGCTTTGGCAGTCGTCAAAACTTCCCTGAATTTCACACGCTGTAATGTTTTGACCCAACGTAGTGAGCTGTTTTTCCTGAAGTTCTGAGACCTTTCCACTAGGATATAGTATAATGACTTCTATGCCGGGCACACCTAAAAAGCCATAAGCAACAGCCCCTCCCGTATCACCACTGGTAGCAACCAAGATGGTGAGTTTTTGATCGTTGTTTTGGTTGTAATGTGACATCAATCCGGCCATAAAACGGGCACCAAAGTCTTTAAAAGCCAGCGAGGGTCCATGCCACAATTCCAGGCTGTCAATAGACGAACTGACGGGTTGTAATACAACAGGAAAGTCAAAGGCACGATCTATGATGGCTTTTAGGGTAGTGTCATCCACACTGGCTCCGATCATTGACTTTGCCAGTGCCAGTGCCAGTTCAGGAAAGCTCTGCTGCTTGATGTCCCGAAAAAATTTTTCATCCAGTTTGGGCAATGACATCGGCATATACAGTCCTTTGCCAGGCGCCATGGATTGCATAACGCAATTTTCAAGGGACCTTTGGTACCCTGAATCTGAGGTGCTGTAAAGCAGCATAAGGATGTTTAAATCGCCTTATTAATGATTGTGACCTTCGTGACTTTCGTGGTCATGTCCGTCGTGATCATGGCTTTCTTTGTCCTTATCATTTATTACATAATCCATACCACAGGCAGGGCAAAGACCTGGTTTGTCAGAACCGCTGCCTTTACAGTGCATAGGGCAGATGTATGCGGAGGTGTATTCCGGGCCGTTCTTATCTGTTTTTGCTTCGGTAGCGTTTGCCTCTGTCGCTGGTTTTTCAGCAGCCGGCTTACAGGCTACAAAAAAGGAAAAAAGCAGGATGATGATGCTGTACTTCATATGGAGAATATTTTATTGATAAGCGGGCAAATTTAACATTTTCCCTCATTTTATTTTGCTTTTAAGCCGTTATCACGACACCCAAAGGCCATTTCTGTAAAACAAACTTAAAAAAAACAAAAGTTGATGCGTTTTCCCTATTTTTGTCCAGATTAAAATTGAAAATATGAGGAAAATCCTGGCGACTGGCTTGATCTGTTTTACAATGGCCTGGTTTGGTTCAAACCTTAAGGGTCAAGGCGTCCACTTTTCCTATCTGGAATTTGCACCCCAATCTATCAATCCTGCCTATTTGGGTGGCTTCCTTGGGTCTTACAGGGGCACAGGTATCTATCGGTCACAGTACAACAATGGTGACCAGGTCAGGGGATTCAAAACCTTTGAGTTTGGCATCGATGTGCCAATCATTAGAGGTTTCAGAAAACAAGACTGGATCGGGGGAGGCATTAGCTTTAATTCTGACACAAGAGGCTTGTTCAGTTTTAAAGATACCTACTCCCGTTTAGGACTTAGCTATCACTTTAGTCTGGACAAAAAACAAACGTCGGTTTTGACCCTCGGCGTCCAGATTGCCAATATCAACAGGTCGATTAAAAAACCAGAAGGAGGGGAATATACAGCACAACAGATTGCCAATGGAATTTCATCAGACCCCGATATTGACAGAATGTTCAGATCTGCTCAGGAAGGTAAAATTTCTGTTTCAGGTCGTGACTGGGTGGGAGGTCTTGCTTATACCCGCACTACCAAAACAATGGTATTAAAAACAGGAGCCTCTGTTTCAGGAGTACTGCCCGCAAGATTGGGTTTCAATGGCCTCTTTGAATTGCCATTCCGCCTTATTGGTCATGCTGCGGTAGTTAGTCAGATTAACAAAACCATGAGCATCGAACCAGCAGCTATCTTTCAAAAGGCAGGTTATGGCTCAGAATTTATGTTTAATACCAAGATTGGCTACAAATACAACAAAGAAAAGAACGATAAAGTAAAAGCAGGGCTAGGCTTCAGAACCGGTACTTTTTCTGCCATCTTTTTGATCGGTGGAGAAATCAAGGGTATCAATTTTGGACTAAGTTACGACCTGCCTTTGAGTGGCTATGCCAATGCACCCGGAACCCAAAATGGTTTTGAGTTTGGTGCTTTCTACATTGGATTCCTCAAAAAGACACCCAAGCCAAAACCGATTGTAATTTGTCCCAGACTTTAATCGTTATTTTAATTCTACTTCAACTCAATAACATCGTAAGATGATCAAGGCATTAAAGATTTCGCTTATCTGTTTCACTTTTTTGGGTCTTGGCTCATTGGCCGCTCAACCCATGAAGACGGTAGATTACAATACAAAGCTGCAGGTGGCCGACCTGGCCGCTTCTGAAGGTGATTATTACGGAGCCATTGAGTGGTATACCAAAGCCTTTGAAGAAAGTAAGGACCTAAACCTACAGTTGGCCATTGCCGATTTGTATGTTTTGGCCAGAGATTTTAACAAAGCTGAAAAAATTTTTGACAGAATCCTGAAAAGGGATAAAAAGAGAGAATACGAAGACATCAGGATTGACTTTGCCAAAGTTTTAAAAAGCCAGGGCAAGTACAGAGAGGCACTTAGTGAATACAACACCATTCTGGGTGATGCAGAAGCCACCGACTCATTAAAAGCCATTGCCAGATTTGAATTGAAAGGTATTGAAATGATGGACAACCTGGCACCCAATCTTGAGGCCATTGTCAATTATTTACCCGGCAAGGTAAACAGCGGATCAGCAGAAACCTCACCTGCTATTGGGCCGGATGGAAGTCTTTACTTTTCATCCTTCAACCGCAAAAAAGAAATCATCCTCGATGGTTCTGAAAAAGATTATCACGCCAAACTTTTTACTGCAGAGAAAAACGATAAAGGAGAATACGATAAAATTACAGCCCTGCCGGAAAACATCAATAGAACCGAGTTTAATACAGCGGGGGTTGCGTTTTCCAGAGATGGTAAGCGCATGTACTTTACAAGGGCCTTGCTGCAAAACAATAACATTGAATCTTCTACCTTGTTTGTTTCAACCCGTGGAGATGCTGGCTGGAGTGCACCCAGAGAGATTACCGAACTGAAAGGTGAATTCATCATCAAACACCCATACGTAGGCGAGTTATTTGGAAATGAAGTGCTGTTTTTTTCATCCAATATGTTGGGGGGCTTAGGTGGTTATGATTTGTTTTACAGCCAAATCAAAGGTGATAGCTACGGCATAGCCACCAACCTGGGCAATGTGGTCAATACCACTGCAGATGAAGTAAGTCCTTACTACAACAACGGCACACTGTATTTTAGCTCCAACGGGCACCCTAATATAGGTGGCTTTGACATCTTTTACGCCAACTGGAATGGCTTTAATTGGGAAGGACTCGCCAACATAGGATTCAACTACAATTCAGCATATGACGACCTGTTTTTCCGCTTCAACGAAAGTGGCAGTAGTGGATTTTTGGTGTCTAACAGACCCAACAAAGACAAACAAAAAATGAAGGGCAGCGACAGCTGTTGTGATGATATCTATGGCGTGTATATCAGAGAATTGGTCATCGACCTTCTTTCTACCATAGAAGACCAAAATGGAGCCCTCAATGGTGCTAATGTGGAGGTTTATGACCTAACCCTGGGTGGATATCCCGAGACAAAAACTAACTTCAATGGAAACGTTTTTAACTTTCCATTGCTGGCAGATAGAAATTACAAAGCCATCTTCAAAAAGGAGGGTTATTTCCCTGATACTATTACCTTCAATACCAACGGCATTGTAGAAGATAAAACCATCAAAAGAACGATAAAACTGAAGTCAGATCCTGATTATGGCAAAGACGAGGTAGAAATCGTAACCATTAACCAGGCCATCAGGTTGAACAATATCTATTACAACTACGACAAATTCGACATCTTGCCGGATGCTGAAGAAGACCTCAATACACTTTTGGAACTAATGGAAGATTATCCTGACATGGTGATAGAGCTTTCTTCCCATACCGATGCCAGAGGAGACGATGGCTATAACCAAAAACTGTCACAACGAAGGGCAGAATCTGCCAAGACCTGGTTGACGGCCAAAGGAGTCAATAAAGACAGAATCAAGCCTGTTGGTTATGGTGAAAGAGTAATCCTAAACAAGTGTGCCAATAATGTAAGATGTACAGACGCGGAACACAGAATCAACAGGAGGACAGAATTCAAAATCATAGCCGGGCCACAGACCATTGAGATCAAAAAAGAAATCTTTAAAGACAAAGGTGGAGATAGAACCGGTGAGACGGCACCCAGGGGTAAAAATTAACCCTGGATATAGACCAGCGCCTTTTCTTCAAAGTAGGCTTCTTTAAAAAATTTAGTAAGTGGGGTTATTTCCGAATATTCGCCCCGCGGCAGCAACTTTATTTCTGACCTGATATCACCTCCTTTCAGGGCTATGATGCCATTGGGAATGGCATTGATGTGTTTGGTTTTGATGATTTTTCTAGACCACATCAGCAATTTATCGAGGGTAGCCACTGCACGTGTAACCACAAAGTCAAATTTCTGGTCTTTGATATCTTCCACCCGGCTGTGACGGGTTTTTACATTCGTGAGTCCGATGCCGGCAGCGACCTCTTCGACTACCTTCAATTTTTTACCAATACTATCGACTAGCAAGAAATGACATTCCGGAAAAAGAATGGCTAGTGGAATGCCTGGAAAACCGCCCCCGGTGCCAAGATCTACAATCTGACTACCATCTTTGAATTGGATATACCGGGCTATTGCCAATGAATGCAAAACGTGGTGGAGATATAGATTATCGATGTCTTTTCTGGAAATAACATTGATTTGCTGATTCCACTCAAGGTACAGTGGATACAATGCTTCAAATTGTTTCTTTTGAATCTCTGTAAGTTCTGAAAAATAAGGAAGGATTATTTCCATGGATATTTTTTTTGTGAATTAAGTTTAAAGGCAAGCGCTGTATAAAATCCGGCCAGAAAAACATCGGCCAGCGGGGTCAAAAGCAGGTTGCCGGAAGCGTTGAGTTTTCGAAATATCGGATATTGCATGGCCGACATCAAACCTATCATCATCAACCATACGGCTGCAATTTGGGCAAGGCTCAATTGTCCGATCAACAAGCCAATCACCATGGTAAAATAAACGCCTAAATGAAGAAAGGCAAATAATCCCAATAATATTTTGTGAGACAATTGGTAAAAACTGGCGGTTGTATTTTGTCGTTGCCGTTGCCTGAACCAGGTATTCAAATTAGAAGGTGCATCTGAATTGCAATGGGTATAAGGGTGGATACAGATACTCGTGTTTTCTGCATTGGATGCTGCTTGTACAAACATATCATCATCCCCTGATAACAGGTTATTGTCAAGAAGCGTCTGCCTGTTTTTTAAATAAAGGGCACGTTCAAAAAGCATGTTTCTGCCTACCCCCATGTAGGGAATGCCGGCCAGGGCATAAGACAGGTATTGCATGGCGATGTAACTTGCCTCATAACTTGCCAGCTTCGAAATGATACTGTTTTTGGCTCTGAGGGGTGCATAACCCAAAACAATCTGGCTTTTTGGACTTTTTAGACTCGAAGCCATGGTATCAAAAAACTTTAGTGACGCCGGCAAACAATCAGAGTCGGTTACCAGCACCCAATCATTGATTGCAGCTTCTACACCCTGAGCTATAGCTTGCTTTTTACCGTGACCATCTGAATATAACAAACGGATCTGTGGATTGGAACAGCGCTCGATAAAGGCTTTTAACGCTTCATCTTCTCCGTCAGAAACAATGACCATCTCCCAGTTTTCATAGTTTTGTTTTTGTATTTTTTCTACCAATTGTTGGATGCCTTCTGTATTGTTTTTTACCGCTACAACGAGAGATATAGGCAGTTTGACTTTTGTATCAGCAGTACCTTGCCGGTATAAGGCCAGTCTCACAAAAAGAAACAACCAATAGGTCATCCTGCATCCCACCAAAACCAGTAAAAAAGCAAACATGCTTACGATTTGAAGTGATTCCAGCCCTGAGCAGAAATAGGGTGAGTTTGTCCGCCGGTAGTAACCAGTCGTATTCCTGCTTTTGCTTCCGTCATTTCACCAATAACAAAGACATCGGGCATATACCTGATGGCTTCAAAATCGGATGGATTTATAGTAAACAACAATTCATAATCTTCACCCCCGTGCAAAGCGCAGGTAATGGGATCAAGATTGAATTGAATGGCCGTTTGTTCAGTCAGTGGGTGCATAGGAACCTTGCCTTCTTCAATGAGAGCACCATTGCCCGATTGTTTACACAAATGTATGATCTCAGAGGCAAGGCCATCTGAAACATCGATCATCGAGGTTGGAATGATGTTGTTTTTTTCAAAATACAAAACCGCATCTTTTCTCGCTTCTGGCTTTAAGATCCGCTCAATCAAATATTCAAATCCCTCTAACTCGGGTTGGATTTGAGGGCTCTCACTATAAACTGATTTTTCTCTTTCTAAAATCTGCAAGCCCAGATAAGCGGCACCCAGGTTGCCGGTTACACATATAATGTCGCCCGGCCTTGATCCACTTCTCAGGCTAACAGCACCCTTTTCACATCTGCCAATGGCGGTGATGCTGATGGTCATACCCCTAGGAGAGGAGGTAGTATCTCCACCCACCAGGTCAACACCATATAGTTCGCAGGCCAAGAGCATGCCACTGTATAGTTCTTCCAGGGCCTCAACAGAATAACGATTGGAAATGGCAAGAGCAACCGTGATTTGTTCAGGGATGCCATTCATAGCATAGATATCGGAAAGGTTAACCACTACCGACTTATAACCCAAATGTTTGAGCGGGGTGTAGGCCAGGTCAAAATGAATGCCTTCTACCAGCATGTCAGTAGTGACAAGGGTATAATGATCACCGCTATCGATGACAGCTGCGTCATCTCCTATTCCTTTGATACTGGTACTTTGCTGAAGCACTATGTTTTCGGTCAAATGGTCGATCAGACCAAATTCACCTAACTCGTTGACATCGGTTCTTTTGTTTGAATCCATTGTTGTGGGTTTGGCTGCAAAAATACGGATATAAGCTGACAAGAGGGCGGATGACCATAATTAGGCCTTATTTATACCAATATCGTATCAGCAGGGGCAACAAAAACAAGTCACATATCAAGGCTGATACCAGGGTAATGGACACCAAAACACCCACGATCAGGCTAGGGGGATGCGACGAAAACAACATCACCAAAAAGCCAAAAAATAAAATGACGGTGGTAAGCACCAAAGCCTTGCCGGTATCTTTGAAGGTAGCTGCGAGCGACTCTTCAACACCAAGTCCTTCCCCAATGCACAACTTAAATCGGGTGAGGAAGTGGATGGTGTCGTCTACCGCAATGCCAAAGATAACGGCAAAAATTATGGAGATGCCGGCCTCCAGTTCTATGTTGAAATATCCCAGCAGGGCAGCGGCGAATAACAAGGGGAGGATGTTGGGAACCATTGAAATCAGCCACATTCTCCAGTTTTTTAAGAGCCAAGCCATTAGCAATGAAATCAATAATACAGACAACAACAGGCCCTTCAACAAACTCTCTGTTACATAAACACTATTTTTATCGAGGATAAGCCCCGTACCGGTCCTCCTTACCTCCATTACATTAGTATCTACATTTTCTTTCAACCACTGGTCGGTTTGTTTGCCTATTAATTTTATGCTATCGGCCCCAATATCTGCAATGATGGTGGAGACCCTGGTTTTGTCTTTGTTTTTGTTCATCAAAACCGTGGCCTCTGCATTTTTCATCCGTGATAAGAGCGAACGGTAGTCATTAAAAACCATGCTGTCTTCTGGTATGCTGTAAAAAGCCTTTTGATTGCCGTTGGCCATCATGTGCATGCTCTTATAGATCATGGCCAGCGACAGAGAAGATTTCACCGTACCTGTAGAACGCAGGTAGTCTTCCAATTTATCAATTTCTGAAACCACTTTGTAATCATCTGCCTGGTAAGGTGGTTTTACGGTGATGGCAAATTCAAGGGGTCGGAAGCCGGCATAATTTTTTTCAAAAAATAAAAAGTCTTCCGTCACCTTAGCCCCTCTCGGAAGGTTGTCGATCAACTTGTAGTTGGTGGTGATCTTACTGATGCCATACATGCAAATCAACGATGACACTATAAAAAGACCAGCAGTTCTTCGGGGATTTTTTAATACATATTGATAAGCAAAGTCCGCAAAATGCTGGAGCCATACGGCCTTGCCCTTGGGTTGGTACAGCTGAGAAGGTTTAAACTGCACAAGAAGTCCGGGCACAACGAGCAAAACCACCACAAAGGCAATCATCACCCCGATACCAGCATTGATGCCAAACTCACGAATTACATTTAGTCTTGAAGTAGTCAAGGTTGCAAAGCCAACAGCAGTGGTAGCCGAGGTAAGGAAGGTGGCAAAGCCAATTTCTTTGATCACCTTTACCATGCTGGCAATCCGGTCATCATTTTCTTTGGTGCTGTCTATGTATTTGCTCATCAAGTGGATGACATCTGATGACCCTACAATTAAAATTAACACAGGATACAAGGCAGACATCAGCGTCAGCTCCCTGCCAATACCTGCCAACAGGCCCATAAAAATCAGCAAGCTGGCCGTCACACCTGTAATGGTAATAAGCACACTCCACCAACTGGCAAAGATCAGCCAAAGGATAATGGATACCAGGATGGCGGAAATAATCGTGGATATCATTACTTCCCGTTGCTGTAATGCTACCAGTTCGGATTGGAAAAAGGTGCGACCCAGCAGGTGAACTTCATCCCAGGCGATACCGTTTTTGGTGAGCAGCAACTTTAGTTCACCCAACAAACTATCGGATTGCGTTACATTGATCTTGTTTTGGGTTTTAATGACGATGGCCGCACTCCTCATGTCTTTTGAGACAAAATAGCCCTTTACTCTTTCATCATTGGCCAGCATGGTACTGTCTGCTTTGAGCTGGACCATATCATTTTTATGTACCAGAGGGAGCAGTGAATAACCAAAAGGCGTTTTTACTGGGTACCTGGTCGAAGTGATGGATTGGGAGTTGATCACTCCCGGCAGCTCTCTAACATCGAGGGTAAGCTGGTGCAGTTTTTCTAAATAAGATGTATCAAAAACCGATGATTTGTTTTTCAAAGCGATGAATAAAAAATTGTCATCGTTTTCAAACTCGGAGGTAAAGCTTTTAAAAAAGCTTAAGTCTTCATCACCATCCGGGAAAAACTGTTCAAATTCAAAATTGATGCGCAATCGGGTGAGCCCGAAAATACTAAACAAACACAGCAATCCAAAAACAAGAAAAAGGTACTTTCTATGGGTAAGCAGTTTTTGGATCATATATAGTATTTATTGATATAAATTTGATCTAAAAAGTCCAAGTTTTGAAAAAAAGTGGGTAATGGAAACGCCCATAACACCTAAGCCGTATTTAGAACTTCTGACAAAATTGATGGAGCTCGCTTCTTCAAAATACTTGGTAGGGCAGGTTACTTCGGCAATATCAAAGCCCTTGTATATTATTTGAGACAACATCTGGTTGTCAAAAATAAAATCGTCGGAATTACCCTCATAATGAATGGCCTTAAGTACTTCTTTGCTAAAGGCCCTGTAGCCAGTGTGGTATTCTGAAAGCTTATAGCCTATTAGAAAATTCTGAAAACCGGTAAGAAAACGATTGGCAATATATTTATAAAGCGGCATGCCTCCCTTTAAGGCACCTTTGCCCAAAATGCGACTACCCAATACTACCGGAAAAAGCTCTTCTCCGATGATGTTGACCATGCTAGGAATGAGTTTTGGGGTGTATTGGTAATCTGGGTGAAGCATGATAACGATGTCTGCATTGAGTTCAAGAGCCTTATTGTACAGTGATTTTTGATTGCCACCATAACCGCGGTTGATGGGGTGCTGGATCACGTGCTGGATGCCCAGTGATCTTGCAAGTACTGCTGTATTGTCTTTGCTGGCGTCGTCGCACAGGATCAACTCATCGACCAAATCCATAGGCACTTCACGGAGGGTAGATTCCAGGGTTTTTGCCGCATTGTAGGCAGGCAGAACAACAACTACTTTTTTGTTTTTATACATGGGCTAAACTTTCAAAATAACCGCGAAGATAGCCGAATTGTTCAAGAAATTTTGGCATCCCAGGTCATAGATCAGCCGTCTTTGCTTAGTTTTGGGCTTAAATAAAGAATTTTTTTCCATGGAATCCACCCTGGCTCACTTACTTGTATGTACGGTAATTGCTTTGTGTGTTGCCTTGATTTATCACAAAACTGCAAAGACTCCTTCGACCCCCTGGCCCTGGCTTGTGGTGGCTATCGTTGGAGCAATCATGTCATTTTGGCTGGCAGCCAGTTCAGGCATCCTGACCCGTAATGACTTTAGTACCAACTGGTGGCTGGGGGTTCCATTGGTGATGCTTGGCAGCGCGTTAAGCTGTGGTCTCAGGTGGTTGGTGATTCAGCGTCGCCAACAGCAGTAGAAGGCTGATCTTCGGTGACAAAGGGGAGCGACTTCCAATCTTCTCTGGGTGGTACAAAACAATCAATGATTTTACAGGCAGTAATAGCCTTTCCACTGTGTGGCAGATGAGGGGGGATGTAAACCGAAGCACCGGCTTCCAGCACTATTTTTTCATCTCCCAGCACAAATTCAAAGACACCTTCAATCACATGTGACCATTGCTCATGCGGATGTTGATGTGTTGGTAAAAGGACCCCTTCTTCGATGTGGATATGACCAATGGTGGCTTTTTCAGAGTGAAAGATCGACCCCGTTATGCCAGGCCAAATGCGTTGTTTGGGTAGATTTTTATAATCAATGAGTGGCATGGATGAATAGTTTTATCAGGCACTATCATTTTTCAGCACCAGCACACCCAGTGGTGGAAGAGAAGCCAATATACTAAAGGCTTTACCATTGCAGGTTTCTGTCTCGGTTTCGTACTCCAGTTCAGGACAACTGCCGCTACCCCCGTACTGTTCATCATCGGTATTGATGAGGACCTTCCAGTTTCCTTTTTTAGGCACGCCAATCCTGTAATCTTTTTGGAGTATTGAATTGAAGTTGCAAAGCACTACGATGTCATCATCAATGTCATCGGTTTTGCGCACATAGGCCAGAATGCTGGCTTCGTGGT
>JAGNSQ010000198.1 GCA_017987975.1 Saprospiraceae bacterium | reverse complement strand
GAATATCATCTACAGCCAACACAACTACGACACCCACTTTGAACACTGCAATAAGGCAGAACACGCTGAGCACTATCAGGATTTACTAAAAGATGCCTCGAGAGAAGATGATGCCAATATCGACCTCATC
Organism: Saprospiraceae bacterium; assembly: GCA_017987975.1. Classification (GTDB taxonomy): domain Bacteria; phylum Bacteroidota; class Bacteroidia; order Chitinophagales; family Saprospiraceae; genus JADKBO01. The sequence continues at coordinate 4,352 of JAGNSQ010000198.1, read as the reverse complement.
CATTACGAATTTAAATGGCATGTAGATCCTGCCGTTTATCAATTATCGGGAAGTGCAGCCGTTACCTTTAAACCAGTAGTAGAAGACCTTACACAGTTCATGTTAGAGTTGGGTAAGGACATGCAGATTGACAGCATACTTTCAGAAGGAGTAAAACAGGCGTTTACCAGAGTTGGCGACTTTCAGGTCAACATATTCCATGGAGTGGGAATGAAAAAAGATCAGCTCTATACGTTCACAATACATTATCACGGTGCCCCCGCATCCGGAGGGCTGGGATCATTTATCAAGGACAACCACAGTGGAGTTCCTGTAATCTGGACCCTTTCAGAACCATTTGGTGCCAGAGACTGGTGGCCATGTAAAAATGGTTTAACGGACAAAATTGATTCCATTGATGTCATCATCACCACCCCCAGCACCTACAAAGCTGCGAGCAATGGGGTATTGGTAAACGAAGTGGCCAATGCAGACACGACAACCACCTTTCATTGGCAGCACAGGTATGCCATAGCACCTTATCTGGTAGCCATTGCGGTGACCAATTATGAAAGGTATACCGATATGGTGCCTTTATCGGATGGCACCCAGCTACCAATGATCAACTATGTATATCCCGAAAACCTCAATGATGCAAAAGCGGGAACCGCAGCCCTGGTAAATGTACTTACCTATTTTGACTCTCTTTTTGTGACCTATCCTTTTCATGCTGAAAAATATGGTCACGCCCAATTTGGCTGGGGAGGGGGAATGGAACACCAAACCATGAGTTTTGTCATCAACTATGGTTTTACCCTTCTGGCCCATGAGCTGGCCCATCAATGGTTTGGCGACATGGTGACATGTGGCAGCTGGGAAGACATCTGGCTCAACGAAGGCTTTGCCACCTACCTGGAGGGATTGAGCAGACGCAGGATTCAGGGTGTAGCTTCGTTTCGTTCCTGGCAGACATCCAAAATTAATAGTGTGGTTTCTCAGGCCGGGGGCTCTGTGAAAGTGAGTGACCCCACCAATATCAGTCGAATCTTTAGCGGAAGACTTTCTTACAACAAAGGGTCATACCTCCTCCACATGTTGAGGTGGGTTTTGGGAGATGAGGCCTTTTTTGCAGGTCTTAGATCGTACCTCAATGACAGGCAATATGATTTTGGCACTACTGAAAGTTTGAAGTTTCACCTGGAGCAAGCCGGTCAAAAAGACTTAACTGGTTTTTTCAACGACTGGTATTCAGGAGAGGGGTATCCTAAGTATAACATCCTTTGGGAACCCACAGAAAAGGGGGTTAACATTCAGGTGTTGCAGGAGACCTCGCACCCAAGTGTAGACTTTTTTGAAATGCCCTTGCCTATGCATTTTATTGGACAGGGCAGGGATACTACGATCACGATTCAACACGGGTATTCCGGTCAGGTATTTGAAATTGATGGACCAAGCTGGGCGGATAGTTTGGTCTTTGATCCCGAACTTTGGATTCTATCAGCCAACAACAATGTGAAAAAAACGGTAATTTCCACTACCATAGAAAGTCAGCTGAATGCAAGTATTTTTCCCAATCCAACAGCGGATCTTTTAAGTATCAGGGCGGAGAGCGGTTTTAGTTTTCAGGTATTTGATGTTCACGGAAAACAGATTGTGAAGGGTCAGGAGACTTCAACACAAAGCCAGATCCATACTTCTGACTGGGTACCGGGTCTGTACAGCATACAACTGACAGGCGTAAATGGCAAAACCACGGTTAAAAGTTTTGCCAAGGTAAGAAACTAAAACAGCGCTTAAACGTCGTAGGTAATTTCTACTACCGATGTCACGGGCTTGGCCTGGCAGGTTAAGATCAGACCCTTTTTAAGATCCTCTTCATCCAGGGCATAGCAGGATTCCATTTTGACTTCTCCTTCGAGGGTCTTGGCCATACAAGAAGAGCAGGCCCCACTGGTGCAGCTGTAGGGTGGGTTCTTTTTTCTGGCAATGAGTTCATCAAGAATAGGTTTTTTGCCATCAATGTTCATTTCAATGACTTCACCGTTGAGGTGAACTTTTACCATTGCCGCGCTGCCGGTTACCGGATTGTCCTTCTCAGTAGGAGTGGAAAAAAACTCGCGGTGGATGCGTAGTTTGTCGACCCCATGTTTCTCCAATACTTTTTCAGCGTTGGAGATCATATCACCGGGACCACACAAATAATACAAAATTTTGGTGTTGTCAGAGACAATGTGGTCTTTAAAGAAGCGCTCTAATTTTTCTTTTGAAATGCGGCCCGTCTCGCCCTTCCATGAGGTTTTTGATTTTTTGAAAATACCCATAAGTCCAGGCTCCTTTTCTTTCACCGGTGAGCTGAGGGTGTGAACGATATTGAGCTGGCCCTCATATTTTTGAGCAAGGGCATCAAGGGTGTCTTTAAAAATTATATTTTCTTCGTTTCTACTACCATAAAGCAAGATAGCCTTACTCATTGGCTCGTTTTCCAAAAGCGTTTTGATCATTGATACGATGGGCGTAATGCCGGACCCTGCCGCAATGAAACAAACCGTTCTTTTTTTATCGTGGTCTGTAGTGAGCACAAAATTGCCTTCAGGAGGTGCTACGTCCACTACATCGTCGACTTTCCAATTGCTGTGGATAAAGGTAGAAAGCCGTCCTCCGGGAATTCTTTTGATGGTTACTCCAATATGGCCATCATGAGGTGCCGAGCTTATGCTGTAGGCTCTTCTGACTTCGGTGCCATTGACTTCATCTTTCAGTGTCAGGTATTGACCCGGGGTAAAGTCAAACTGATTTTTTATCTCATGGGGGAGATCAAACAAAACAGAAATGGTATCAGCGGTCTCTAACTGAATTTTGTGTATACGAAGTTTTACGAAGTTCATACCTGGTATTTTGGGTTGAAATGGCTGCAAAATTAACATTACACAGGGTAAAAAGATTATAAAAAATGATTTTTTGATGCTGATGCTGATCATAATGCCGACAATAGCAGACAGAAAAAGGAAAAATCGACGGAACAGAGCTATAAAAGGCCTATTTTTGCACTTCTTTAAAAAATAGTGAATTGCAGAAGTTATCCATCGTAATTCCGGCCTACAACGAAGCCCGGACCATTCACAACATCCTCGACAAAGTGGATGCGGTACAGTTGACAGGAGGGTGGGCCAAGGAGGTAATAGTGGTCAATGATGCCTCAAAAGACGAAACCGGCAAGACGTTAAAGGACTATGCCGCCAATCACCCGAATTTTCCCATAGTTATCTTTGAGCACGAAGTCAACCAGGGAAAGGGCGCGGCTCTGCGTACTGGCATTACCCGGGCAACCGGTGATGTTATTGTGATTCAGGATGCAGACCTGGAATATGACCCCAATGAATTTAATTTATTGCTGAAACCCATTCAGGATGGAGTGGCAGATGTGGTCTATGGATCCAGGTTTATGGGTGGTAAGCCGCACAGAATTTTGTTTTTCTGGCATTCGATTGGCAATAAAATACTTACTTTTCTATCAAATGCACTGACCAACCTCAATCTTACCGACATGGAGACCTGCTACAAGATGTGGAAGGCAGAGGTAATAAAATCCGTTCAACTCAAAGAGAATAGATTTGGTTTTGAGCCCGAGGTAACGGCAAAAATAGCGAGGATTAAGGGAGTGAGAATATATGAAGTAGGTATCTCTTATTATGGAAGAACATATGCCGAAGGAAAAAAAATCAACTGGAAAGACGGATTCAGGGCTATCTATTGTATAATGAAATACAACCTTTGGTCAAGATAGAAGGAACCGAGTCAAAAGGCAGTGAATAATTATCTTTCAGGCCTTTTTGAAGAATAATATTTTGAAGAAAAGCTTATTTTTGCCCAATAAAAAAATTAAATATGCCTTACTTATTTACATCAGAATCCGTTTCTGAGGGACATCCTGACAAAATAGCGGATCAGATTTCAGATGCCCTGGTGGATCATTTTTTAGCGTTTGACCCTTCATCAAAAGTGGCATGTGAGACCCTTGTAACTACAGGTCAGGTAGTGCTGGCGGGAGAAGTAAAGTCAAAAACCTATCTGGATGTACAGGAAATATCAAGAGAGGTAATCCGAAAAATAGGTTATACCAAGTCAGAATACATGTTTGAAGCCAATTCCTGCGGTATTTTTTCTGCCATTCACGAGCAATCGCCTGACATCAATCAAGGCGTAGAGCGTCAGAACAAAGAAGAGCAGGGAGCGGGTGATCAGGGGATGATGTTTGGTTATGCTACGGCAGAAACCGAAAACTACATGCCGCTGGCGTTGGATTTGTCGCATAAAGTATTACAAGAGCTATCCACCATCAGGAGAGAAGGAAAGGTAATGAAATACCTTCGTCC
>JAGNSQ010000197.1 GCA_017987975.1 Saprospiraceae bacterium | reverse complement strand
ATGTTGCCAATGCCGAGTAGGAGTACAGGCTTGTTTTGAAGATTGATCATTTTTCTGGATTAGGGGTGTGTGGCTTGTTTTTTTCAAAATAGTCTTCTTCGATAAATTTCCAGCCTCCGCCCATGCTGCTTATTTCTCCACGGCCTTCTACGTAGTCATGGTAAAAAACCAGGTAAACGTGGATGACGGCAAAGAGAATAAAAAACCACATAGTCCAGTGGTGAATCTGGCGTGTCAAAATATCGCCTCCCAGTACAAAAGGTACCCAGGCAAACAGTTTGGGAAACCACCAGGAAGCCATAGAGGCATAAAGTCCGAAACCGGTGAGACATTGCAACAAAAAGGCGAGGAAGGTTCCAAAATAAGTCAATCCTGCCAATGCATTGTGACCTATGGTGAGGTGCTCTCTTTCTTCTTTATTGCCTTTCATCAACAGGATGTCGACTTTCAGGACCGTTTTTAATTCCTTCCAAAAATTTTTCGTGGTAGGAATAAACTGTTTCCAGTTGGCGTATTTATTGCCATTAAAGCCCCAGTAAATGCGGAACACAAAATTAAAGAAAAAGATATACGCGGCTGCAAAGTGCAGGTATCGAAACCAACCCATGGTGTAAACCTCGGAGGCTTCCTTACCGCTCATCAATGCCAGCGGATTACCAATGTAAAAGCCGGTAACGATAAGCACAAGGAGCACCAAAACATTGATCCAGTGGTAAATTCTTACGGGTAACTCCCACACGTAGATGCGCCTGAGTCTGTGTACCCTCAATAGTTTTTCTGCCATTGTTTTTAGTTTTAAGGGTTAATCTCCTACCACATTTACCCTGCTTACAGTAGTGCCTTCTTCATCGTATAAGTGAACGCTACACGCCATACAAGGGTCAAAGCTGTGTATGGTCCTGATAATTTCCAGTGGCTGTGTTTCATCGGCAACCGGTGTATCGATCAGAGAAGATTCATAAGCCGACATCTGACCCTTGGTATCTCTTGGTGATGCATTCCAAGTGGTTGGCACTACCAATTGATAGTTGGCAATTTTTTGGTCTTCGATGTTGATCCAGTGGGCGAGGGCACCCCGTGGGGCTTCTGCAAATCCTACACCCAATGCCTGAGCTGGCCATGTCTCTGGATCGAATCGGCTTGTATCTGCCATGCGCGTATCACCGTTTTTAATGTTACTGATGAGCTGGTCGAAAAATTCTCGTGCCCAGTTAGCAGTCAATGCACTTTCAAATCCTCTGGCCGCTGTTCGTCCCAAGGTGGAGAATAAGGCGGTAACAGGTACATTCAAATCTGTCAGTGCCTTGTCTACTACTGCTTTATATTCTTCTACTCCTTTTGCATATCCTACCAGTACTCTGGCTAATGGACCAACTTCCATCGCGTTGCCATTCCACCTTGGTGTTTTGAGGTATGAATATTTGTCTTTTACATCGAGGTGTTCAAATGGAGGTTTAGGACCGGTATAATTGATCTTGCTTTCTCCCTTCCATGGGTGTAAGCCTTTGTCGTCACCACCACTGTATTCGTACCATGAGTGTTTGATAAACTCTTGTACTTCGTCGTCTTTTTTCAAATCCACATCGTACACCTTACTGATGTCTTTACCTAAAATAGCACCTGAAGGGAATTTAAATGAAGCGGTATCTCTTATGCCTCTTGTGGGAAGATCGCCATACACCAGGTAATTGCCCAAACCTCCACCAATGGCTCCCCAGTCTTTGTAGAAAGAGGCAATGGCCATAAGGTCGGGTATGTACACCTGTTCGATAAATTGTTTTCCTTCAGTGAGCAGTTTATCTACCAAGGCGAGCCTTTCTGCGTTGATACCGCTTACATCGTCAAGACCGATAGAACAAGCCATACCACCCACCAGATAATTGGGGTGGGGGTTTTTACCACCAAAGATTGCGTGAATTTTTACGATTTCTTTTTGCCATTCCAGTGCTTCCAGATAGTGAGCCAAACCAATGAGGTTTACTTCCGGAGGTAACTTGTAAGCAGGGTGTCCCCAATAGCCATTGGAAAAGATGCCCAACTGACCGCTGGCCACAAACTTACCGATGCGGGCCTGGATGTCGCTGAAGTAGCCGGGTGAACTTTTGGGCCAGTGGGATAGGCTCTGTGCTAGTTCTGATGTTTTTTTAGGATCTGCCTTCAATGCATTCACCACATCTACCCAGTCCATGGCATGGAGGTGATAAAAGTGAACTACGTGATCGTGCATGTAAAGGGTACAGTGCATGATGTTTCGCACCAACTCGGCATTGGCCGGAATGGTGATGTCGAGTGCGTCTTCAACGGTGCGCACTGATGTGAGGGAGTGGGTCGAAGTACAAACGCCACATACCCTGCCTACATAAGCCCATGCGTCGCGAGGATCTCTTCCTTTCAGAATTTCTTCGATCAAACGCACCATGGTGCCCGAGCTGTAGGCATCTTTAATTTTACCATTTTCTATATCTGCTTCGATCCTGAGGTGCCCTTCGATACGGGTGATTGGATCTACAACTATTCTTTTTCCCATTATACCTGGTTTTTTATGGTTTATTCAATTACATCTACATCGCCGGCTTCTCCTTCTGCCGTAAGTGTGTTGATGTCTTTACGTTTATTCAGATTGGTAAGAATGGCATGACCGGCCAGGGCAACACCTGTAGCACCCAGAGCGTACTTGCCTAAGGTGTCTGCATCAGACTCAATACCAAAACCGGCAAAAGAAGATGCCCTTTCATAGAGTCGACCATTGTCCCAGTAGTTTTCTTCGCTGCAACCAATACAGGGGTGACCAGATTGGATAGGATAACTGGTTCCTTCGTTCCATTTCATGACACCACAGGCATTGTAGGTAGTTGGTCCTTTACAACCTACTTTGTACAGACAATATCCTTTTTTAGCATTTTCATCGTCAAAACTTTCTACAAACAAACCGGCATCGTAGAAGGGTCTTCTGTAGCAGGTATCGTGAACGCGTTTGCTATAAAATGCCTTCGGTCTGCCCAAACGATCCAGTTCAGGAATGGTACCAAAAGTGAGGTAATGTACAATTACACCAGCCATGACTTCCCCGATGGGTGGGCATCCCGGTACTTTGATCACCGGCTTACCTTTGACTAACTTATGGATTGGAGTAGCTTTGGTTGGATTGGGTTTGGCAGATTGTACACAACCATTGCTGGCGCAACTACCCCAGGCAATGACAGCTGCTGCATGTTCTGATACTTCTTCCAGAATTTGCATAGAAGTTTTTCCACCAATCATACAATATACACCATCCGCTCCCACAGGCACACTGCCTTCTATACATAAGATGTATTGTCCTTTGTATTTTTCAAGGGTGTTTTTTAAGGCGGCTTCTGCTTGTGTGCCGGAAGCGGCCATAAGGGTTTCTGAGTAATCCAGTGATATTTTATCCAATAAGATATCCGCTACAATGGGGTGTGACGAACGAATGAAACTTTCGCTGCAGCAGGTACATTCCTGAAAATGCAACCAGATCACCGGTAGCCTTGGCTTGGTTTCCATCGCCTTGGCCACCTGGCCAATAGCCGATGTTTCCAATCCTATAAAGGCTGCCATCATGCTGGCAAATTTCATGAAATCCCTGCGCGAATATCCTTTAAACCGGATCTCATCGTAGTAAGTGGGTTGTTCAAACCACTTTTCCTGGGAATGATGGTGTTTTGACATGGGCCTTTAGATTTGTATAGGTTAAAAAACTTTGGAAAATTAGAGCTGTGTTTAATGTGTTCTGCTGATTTTTATCACAACCAAATATGATTTGGGTCATAAAGCTGTTTTGCCAAGCTATTTACTTTCGTTCGACAGAATCTAAATATTTTCAGTTTCTTCATTTTTAATCAATCTAAATAAACATGAAAGGAATACTTACTTTAGGCAAGGCTATTTTGATGCTTATTATTGTAGCTCTTCCCGGAATTATGATGGCACATCCTGGCCACGGTGACCATAGCCATGATGGCTGGAGCATTATTCATTATTTTACGCAGCCTGAGCATGCACTGGTTTCTATTGCCATTGTATTATCACTGGCAGTGGTTGTCATTGTCAAAAAAAAATCAAAAACCCGAAAGGCTTGATGTATGCATGAGTTGTCCATAGCCATGGGCATTATCGACATTGCCAACCAGGAAGCTGCAAAGGCGGGTGTCGGGCATTTTGACGGCATTGAGCTTGTCATTGGCGAGTTGAGTGGCATCGAAATGGCGTCCTTCGATTTTGCCTGGCAACAGGCCATCAAAGGCACTGTGCTTGAGAATGCTGCGCTTGAAATTATAAGACCACCAGGCAATGCAAAGTGTCTGGAATGCGGCCAAGCTTTTGCCGTATCCCAGATTTATGATCTTTGCCCGGTATGTCAAAGTCATTTTAAAGAAATTATTTCAGGAAAGGAACTGAGGGTAAAATCTCTGAGCCTCGACTGATGTTACCTTAAATATTACAAATATGTGTGTAAGCTGCGGCTGCGGAGGCGGC
>JAGNSQ010000196.1 GCA_017987975.1 Saprospiraceae bacterium | reverse complement strand
CGGTTCTGAGTATCGCATTGACCGGAGTACGGTGGTATTGAATCCAAACCCCATTTTCAAATTCTTTGGTGATACCTCCCTTACCCGTAATTTTTACTTCAATACAATTGCCCCCCATTTCTTTTTTAACATCGGCCTGGATTTGACTAACACCCGGCTGGCCCGAGAGAACACCAGATGCAAGGAGAGCAGAAAGAAAAACAAGATAGAACAATGGCGTTTTCATACATTAATTGATTTAAACCGAGCCACAAATGTATAAAAAGTCGATTTCTTTCTTTTCAATGATTACAAAAATTTCGTATTTTTAAAAGCAGGAACCGAGACATCTTCACCTTTTCATATGGTGCCCCTATAAAAGTAAACTGATGTAGGGACTATGTTCATATCCTATGGATCGACGTTAATAGGAGAGAATTGCCAAATTAGGAAAATGAGGAAAGCCCCTTCCATAATTCAACACTAAACGCGGCACCAAATTTCGAACATTTAGCACAGCGTCACATTTCGAACATTTAGCGCAGCGTCACATTTCGAACATTTAGCGAAGCGTCACATTTCGAACATTTAGCGCAGCGTCACATTTCGAACATTTAGCGAAGCGTCACATTTCGAATATTTAGCAAAGCGTCACATTTCGAAAATTTAGCGCAGCGTTACATTTAGAACATTTAGCGCAGCGTCACATTTCGAACATTTAGCGAAGCGTTACCATTTAGCGCAGCGAAGCGCAGCATTATCAAGCTCATTCAATTCTCCTCTTCTGCTCATCATACAATCCTACCAGCACACTGTTGCCATCTTCATCTACCCTAATACCCCCATATTTGGCTTTTTGGTATTTTTCAGCCTGGCCTTCTTGAAAGAAGTAGGATTCGGCACCGATATGGACATTCCACTGATCTGCATAGTTGTATTTGATGACTTGCTCACCTGGTGCCAGGGGATTTTTTTCGTTTTGAAAGCGTTGCTTTTGAGCGACACCGCTTGCATCTTGTTTCACTACGCAGTAGCCCTGTTTGGCAAGGGAATCAGATTTGAGGCCTTCGGATATTTTGTATCGAAGCGACATATAATCGCCCTGCATCAGAGAGCGGGGATCAACAGGAGCCAGCTCGAGCAGAATGAGTTTGCCGTTTTTCAATAAATCTTCTTTTGAAAGGATGGACCCATTGAAATAAACCAAAAGAAGAATAAGATTGATCAGGATGATCCACCATTTAATGTTTTTCATCGGTTGCTAAATTTTTATGGGTGACAAAATACAGGGCTAAAAAGAGCAGGCCGGACAACATCATTAGAATAGATTTGACCAAAAGTGTAAAGTGCAAGTCGTAGTAGTATTGGCCGAGGGCATAAATAAAGGAGATGACACCAATGGCAAAGCCTGTTTTGTAGTTGACCCTGAAACTCAACAAAAGAATGAGCAACGAGCCAGTGATGGCCGGTGATAATAGGGTAGGAGCGAGCAGCAAGATGGCTGCCCCATAGATGCCGTTTTTTTGTGGCGTTTTTTCTATGCCCATTGCCTTAAACACAGATTCAAAGGTGTAGAGAATGCCAGTTATCATAACTAAGGATGAAACCCAAACCAACTCTGGTGTAAAAGGAAACATGCCTCCTCTGGAAAGTATGAACAGGCAAGTCAACAATGAGATCACCATGCCTATGCGCAGGGGAGGGTATAGGGAGATATACTTTTTATACTCGGTAATGAGGTAGGCTTCTTTTTGAAAAATCACCAATAAGGCAACGGTTAGAAACAAAATCAGAACATGGATGAGGTCATATGTTTCATTTGACATGATCAACGTAAGGAGGCAGCCATTGATCACCATAATGGAAATAAATGCGTATACATAATTTTGAACCCAGACCAGGCAGGCCAGGGAGAGAAGGATAAAGATGATCAGTATCAGATTAAAATCTACCTCTATTTGAGTCAGGCCAAAGGCCATGAGTAGCAGGCTGATCAAAAAGGCAGAAATACTGGCGGTATCGATCAGGATGGTGTCAAAGGCTTTGTTGAGCCACACAGATAGTCCAAGTAACAATGCTCCTGTTATGACGAGTGCAACACTTGAATCGTATAGACCGGCCATAAATAAAAACCCGATAAAGGTCAGACTCGCCAAAATACCGCCAAACACCGAAAGGACTTTGATGGCCATTGAATGATGATTGTTTTCCTTGCTATATTCGGCTTGTATTTTTTCTTCATCCATTACCAGGCCTTCCATTCCGGCAGACTTAAGTTGGTCCAGCATGGCGGTGATGTTTTCTCTATTGGTCATGGTTCCATTTCTTTTTTAGGTCCAATAATACTTTAATGACTACCGATATGCTGATTACATTAAACAGCGAAACGAGTAGAAACATGCCCGCACCATTTGAAATATCAACCAACCATACCGATAGGATAACAATCAGACTAAAAGCAATGATGGCGGGGTAAAAAATATTTTGGGTCATACTACCATATCGTAGCCCCAGAGTGTAAAGGCCTGCGGTGATCATGATCAAAACACTGAACGACGAACTAAAGTCATCATCTGCTATGCCCATGGATATTCCAAGAGTAGCAAAGGCTACGGCGGCCAATGCCAGGGTGTATAAAAACGACATTGGCATCTTTTCTTTTTGGGTCAGTTTAGGCAAGGTGATGGCCAGGATAAGGGCCAAAGCATTGAAAACAAAAAGTAGGGTCACGATAAAAATTTCATCCCAGTCTCTGGCTACTTGCTGCGTATACAAAATAAAGGTAGTATTGACGAGGGTCAGGAAAAGCAGCCACAAGGGGGCAAAGTTGGAAACCACTACCCACAACACCACAAACAGGGTCCAGGCCAGGAAAAAGTCATAAGCATTGGCACCCGTTTGATAGATTTGACCAAATACTGCAAATAATACTCCGACCAACATGGCTGCGCCTGTGAGTACCATATTTCTGATCAGTGAGGGGAACTTTGGCATCAGGGCAATGACCGTAGTGGCGATTAAAAGCAATTCGGTCAGTCCTAATTTTACAAACTTGGGCAGATCATCCCAGTTGTAGGCAAAAAAGAAAACGATGCCGGCCACGGTGAAGCCAAGCCCGAGGGTAATAAAGGCCAGGTTTAAAAATTTTTGCCAGTCTTTTTTTTGTTGATAAATCTGGTCATTTAGTAGCTGATCTGTCTGGGAAGTTGTCAGATTGCTATGGCTTACGATTTTATAAAGGTCATCCCTATCCATGGTTATTGACTTTGGTATTTCATAATAAAGGTTTTTAATTCAATATTACTTATAGTTAATTATACAACTCCAAAATACAACGCAAAATTTGAAAAACAGGATATAATTAACACCTGCCATATATTCTGCAATTTCTGATATAAAACCAAAAATAAAAATTTGTTTACTATGTTATTTCGTGGCGTTGACAAAACATTATTTTGATTAACGTGAGTTTGCTTCTGTTTAGGGATTTTTGCTCTTCACAAAAACGACACCATTTCTTTCAAATTTTTGCAGCTCTTTGTCGTTTGGGTCTTTTTGATATTCCAATAAAACATCCATGTAATTGCTCAGGCAATTGTCTGTCATCCTGCCTCCGGGTTGTAGCGATTCAAGGGTGATGAAATAATGGTTGTCAGAATTTTGGGGAAAGGGCATTTTGAATCGGGCATGTTCAAAAACCTCCACTTGCAGGTATTTTGGAAAGGTATCAGGAGTCAGCAGTGCATAGCCGGCCAGATCTGTAGATCTTAATCCGATGAGGTTGCCCAGACTATCTATAAAGAGGATATTGGCATTGACGATGGGTTCCTTATAGATTTGGTTGCTCACATGTACGTATATATTTTCCTCGTAGCTGTCATTTTCACGTGTCAATACACTCCCTCCATAGTAGTGATAGGGAACCTTACTTTTGTCTTTGCACAGAAATTGTATTTGATTGTCTTTGACTTCATATTTTCCCCACACGCTAAAACTGCCATTGTAAGAATTTTCTTCGTACTTATAATTGCTTTTGTAAAGGGTGTATTTGGAAGAGCCCAATAAATCGGTGTAGACATAAATGGTTTTGCTGCATCCAATAAAGAGGAAGCTGAATGTAAATAAACCAATTATTTGGAGCTTGTAAATCATTTTTTAAAAAGCCATGCCGCGCGAAATTACCACAAACATAAAGATAGCTTAAAATTGAGAACTTAGGTTTGTAGAGGGGAGGTATTATGCCATCTTTTTTTAGGGAAAATATGCACCTGTTTGTGGTAATTGTGATTGTAAAAGCTATTTTGCAAAAACAAATTTTATTGCTGGAATATTTTTTGGTTAGACCATTATGGGTGTCTGTTCAAAATAATTGTTTTAAAAATAAAAAATTACCAATTATTATATTTTTAATAAATCCGGCCTGAATCAGGTTTTTTAAAGAAGCTGAGCCGACATTTTCTTTTATTTTCTCCTGGTACTATCTTTTTTATCCTACCTTGTTTTTCAAATAAAACTGATTCCTTTTGTGAAAAGGCCACCTCGTTTCCTGCTTTTTTATTGGCTGATGATGGCCCAGTTTATCAC
>JAGNSQ010000070.1:8852-17319 GCA_017987975.1 Saprospiraceae bacterium | reverse complement strand
AAAGAAGGAACTCACTTCCCAATCAGGGTTCCTTCTTTTTTCTAAATCAAAATCATGAATACTTTAATCAAAATTTTTACATTCCTTATTTTTTGCCTTTCCCTCTCGCCTCTTGAAGCCCAAAATGGTATTATTAGAGGTAAAGTTATTGACGATAAAACTGGAGAACCAGTTATGTTTGCCAATGTTTTGGTAACAGAAACAGGTTCTGGGACAACCACAGACCTGGACGGAATTTATGAGTTATCAATGTCTCCGGGAAATTACACTTTGTCTATTTCCTATATTGGTTTTAATGATCTCACCATCAAAGATGTCATTGTTACTGCTGGTAAAGTTAATGTGGTTGACCTCAGAATGCAGGAATCAAGCCACATGATTGAAGAGGTGGTAGTTACCGCTACTCAGGTAAGAAACACTGAGTCTGCCATTGCAACTATTAAGCAGCGCACACCCAACTTACTCGACGGCATCTCTTCTCAGTTGATTAAAAGAAACGGAGATGGCAATGCAGGTGAGGCTCTCCGAAGAGTGACGGGTGTTTCTGTTGAAGGTGGAAAACACATAGTAGTACGTGGCTTAGGTGATCGTTATACAAAAATCATCCTCAACAGCATAGAAATTCCAGGACTTGATCCTGATAAAAACTCAGTGCAAACCGATATTTTCCCAACCAATCTTGTGGATAACCTATTGGTGTACAAAACTTTTTCACCTGACCTACAAGGTGATTTTACAGGAGGCGCTGTAGACATAATCACCAAAGATTTTCCTGAAACCAAAACATTCAATGCCTCTGTGTCAATGGGCTACAATCCAGACATGCACTTTAAATCAAACTTTCTGAGTTATAAAGGAGGAAGTACAGATATGCTTGGCTTTGATGATGGTACCAGGGCTCTGCCATTTTATAAAAATATTGAACTCCCGGATCCTTCGTTAAAGAACCCGGCTCTTGAGTCTGCAACCAAAGCTTTTAATCCTGTGCTGGCAGCAACACCTTCAACCAACAATCTCAATAAGGCATTTTCATTTTCTGGCGGAAATCAGAAAAAAATGTGGGGAGGCAGTCTGGGTTATATCATGGGACTCAATTACTCGCACACCTACAATCATTATGACGATGTGAGGTTGGGTGAATATTACAGAAACATAACCGATACCGGTTATTTTGTAAACAGGGAAACCAGTGGCACCTTAAGTGAAGTCAATGTACTTTGGAGTGCGTTGGGTGGGTTGAGTTATAAAAAAGGCAATAACAAAATTGGCCTTGAAATATTGCGCATCCAAAATGGAGAATCCAAAGCAGGCCGTTTAACACAGGCTAATCTTGAGTTGAATTCTTCTGTTATTCAAAGAGATAATCTCGAATACTATCAAAGGGAAATCACGAATGCCTCTCTTTCTGGTAAACATGTTTTGGCTAAAGGCCGCTTGGCCCTCGATTGGAAGTTGAGTCCGACGCTTGTCAATGTCAATGAACCGGACATTCGTACAACAGGTTTTGATATTACCGAAGCCGGCAACCCTGTGTTGAGACCTGCGGTTGGGGCAGAAGTGACCAGGATTTATAGAAACCTGAGTGAAGTCAATTACAATGGTAGGGTAGACCTGAGTTATACTTTTGCATTAAAAAATGGACTTGAATCCAAAATTAAGGCTGGAAGTTACAACACAATAAAAGAAAGGGATTTTGAAATCTATAATTTCCTCATAAGGGTCAATAATCAATCAGAACTTAACATAAATGGCAATGCCAATAATATTTTAAAAGCAGGCAATCTTTGGACTGCGGAAAACAAAACCGGAGCTTATGTAGTGGGCAACTATGAACCTGCCAATACTTTTAATGCATCTCAAAGAATTTATGCTGCCTATCTGATGCAGGAAATGCCTCTTAATGGAAAAATTAAGCTTGCATATGGTGTTAGATTTGAAAAAGCAGAAACACGCTACACGGGTTCTAATAATCAGGGTTCAATTATTTACAATGGTCAAAAAGTTTTTGACAAAGCTTCATTTCTACCATCTTTTAGCGCAGTATATGAGTTTATGCCAAAGACCAATTTGAGGGCTTCTTTTAACAGAACACTGGCAAGACCTACATTTAAAGAAAATTCTATTGCTCAGATCCAGGACAGGATCACTGACCGGACCTTCCTTGGTAATATTGGATTGAAACAAACGGATATCAATAATTATGATTTGCGTATTGAGAAATACCTCAATGGAGGTGAATTGATTTCTGTGAGTGCATTCTACAAGCAGTTTTACAATCCAATCCAATTGACCGTATTTGATGCCGCTAATCCAACCAACTTTATCCCAAGAAATTTTGCGGATACCGATGTATATGGCGTTGAATTGGAACTCAATAAGAAATTGGGATTCATTGCAGAAAAATTTAATCCTTTTACCTTATCTGCCAATTACACCATTGTTAAAGCAGAAGTGCCTTTAGTGGGCTTGTCACCATCTATTCTAAACGTTGCTTTATCATATGTTGACAGCCAGTCGGGATGGGAAGCTTCTGCCACCTACAATGTACAATCTTCAAAACTTTCAGTTGTTGGGGTTGGAAGAATAGAAAATATTTATGAAAGGCCCTTTAAAAGTTTAAATGCCAGAATTTCAAAACAATTTGGCGGTCAAAAACAATTTGCCATATCTATTTTGGGTGAAAACTTATTAGATAGCCAAAAACTAAGATCTTATGACACCTTTGATGGTTCAGCTGCGATCTTTGATTTGTACAAGCCCGGCAAGTTGTTTACTGTAACCCTGGGTTACAGCCTTAAATAAGGAAGACTTTTTACAAAGTATTCATACCACTGAAGTCTGGGTTGGGAAGCCCGGACTTCTTTTTTTATTCCTCAGTCGACCATTCTGTTGCTTCCTGCCTTGCTTTTCGTTCCAGAAAGGCATTGTCTAATACTATTTTTTGCAAAAACTTGGCATCATTGTCCATAGCTTTTACCTGCAGTACTTTTTCTACTTTTCTGGCGGCCGCTTCAATAAGCGGTTTTCGATTGATCTTACGATTATTGAGGATCAATCTGATCGTTTGTATATCGATGTCTGATAGTTGGACGGCTTCCGGATAGCTTACTTCATAATCGGCACGGTCAATGAATTTATTGAGTGATGCAGCTGAAGGTGGCTTTTGGGTGGAAATCACAAAGGTATCTGCTGTGAGATCTCCCAAACGTTGCCCATTTTTTGATACCACTATAGAAATGATACCTGCAACCCCCTGGGTCAGCCACAGATCGATCAGGAGCATCACCCAACGAAGCAATAGGGAAAGACTGGTTAGTTTGCCTCCGTCGCGGGCAATCACACGAAGGCTCATGGTTTTTTTTCCGGGAGTCTGACCATTGCTAAGAGTTTCGGTCAAGAAGGTGTAAAAAAAGATGGGCACAAAAAGAAGGATGCCAATAATCCAGCTTCCTGTTGCCCCTGCTGCTATTGCAGCTACAATGATAAGGGCGTACCAGATCACAAGGTCTATGAGCCTTGCAATGATTCTATTGCCAAGTGTAGCACGGGTATATTCGATTACTACATTTTGTGGGTTGACAATCGTTATGGTTGGCGAATTCATCTTACAATTTTTGCATTCAGCGCTAATTTAATATTTTACTTTGTGAACCTGCAACCTATCCATTACTTGTTTGTTAAAATGGCATGAAGGCCCTTGATTTAACCCTGCAAAATACACTGACCACGATCCTACCGGGAGATCCAATTGTGGATAATTACAGGAGGCAGGTAGAGAGAGCTGTTTATTCATTTGTAAACCCCACACCTTGTAGCAAAGCCAGGTTGATTGTTTATGCTGATGAATTAGCGGCAGAAATGGGCCTGGATTTTAGCACAGAACAACACCAGGCTTGGGCTGAAGTGCTTTCTGGCAATTACATCCATGCAGGATGGAAGCCCTATGCTTTGTGTTATGGAGGGCATCAATTTGGCCACTGGGCAGGGCAGCTGGGAGATGGCAGAGCCATCAATTTAGGCGAATATCGAACTAAGACGGGCAATGTAACTTTCCAATTAAAAGGAGCCGGTCCTACGCCCTATTCGCGAAGTGCAGATGGGTTGGCTGTCTTGAGGTCTTCTATTCGCGAATTTTTGTGTAGTGAAGCCGTTCATTTTTTAGGTATTCCTACTACCCGTGCTTTGACGGTAGTGGGTACCGGAGACCAGGTTCTCCGCGATATGATGTACGATGGCAATGCCGCGTATGAGCCTGGTGCCGTGGTGTGCAGAGTGGCACCTTCATTTTTGCGTTTTGGCAATTTTGAAATTTTGGCCGCCAGACAAGATCATGAAACCTTAAAATCTCTGGCTGATTTTACCCTTCGCCAATATTTTCCCCACCTGGGTGAACCCGGAAAAGGAGCCTACTTAGAAATGCTGGCAGAAATTGCAGATAAGACCCTGGATATGGTGGTTAATTGGCTTAGGGTAGGCTTTGTGCATGGTGTAATGAATACCGATAATATGTCGGTGCTGGGCCTCACCATTGATTATGGCCCTTATGGCTGGCTTGAAGCTTATGATGAAGGCTGGACGCCCAATACTACCGATAAGGATGGTAAAAGATATGCCTTTGGTCAGCAAGCCAATATTTGTTTGTGGAATTTGTGGAAGCTAGCCAATGCTTTGTACCCACTAATAGGAGAAACTGAAGGCTTGCAGGAGATACTCTCTGCCTTTCCCGAAAAATACAAATTAGGTTATCTCGCAATGATGAGATCCAAATTGGGTCTTACCACTTCACAAGATGAGGATGTATTCCAAATCCGCCATCTCCTCGATCTTATGGAGCGAGATCGCATAGATTACACTTTGTTTTTTAGATCTCTGAGTCAAATAAACGCAAATAGTTTAAGCGCTAAAACCTGGGAATCGTTGGTTGTAGAAGCCTCTTATTTAGAGGCTGAAATCCTTAAATTAAGATTACCAGACTGGCATTCCTGGCTAGAATGGTACACAGGCAGATTGCAGGCAGAAAATTCGGTTGATGCAGAACGGACCTTAGCAATGAATGCAGTAAACCCCAGATTTATTTTGCGCAATTACATAGTACAGTTGGCCATTGAAGCCGCAGAAAAAGGAGATTACACAAAAATTATGTCATTGTATCAATTGGCCAAAAATCCCTATATTCAACAAGAAGGGGATGAAATATGGATAGTGAAAAGTCCTGATTGGGCCTTTGAAAAACCGGGCTGCTCGATGTTATCATGTAGTTCATAGCGCCCTTTTAGTGATGATTTCGGTCATTTCCATTATTGAAATTCCTCATTGAGCTGTGTAGTATGGGTTACCCATTGATTATGACCGTGCCAGTAACTTTGTTACAAAAATAAGACAATGAAAGTACTGGTAATTGGTGGAAACTTTGCAGGATCTACCGCAGCAATGGAAATTAAAAGAAAGCTAAAAGACAAAGTTGAAGTTACACTCATAGATAGGAGTCCTGATTTTTTGTACATCCCATCACTGATATGGGTCCCCACTCGTAGAAGAGAGGTCAGCCAGATTGTGGTACCCCGAGAAAAGGTGTTGGCCAAAAGAGGGGTCAATTTTGTATTGGATTCTGCCTTAAAAGTAGACACAGCCGCCAATAAAGTTTACACAGAAAAGGGTGAGTATGACTATGACCACTTGGTGATAGCAACCGGGCCAAAAGTGAATTTTGACATTGCTCCAGGAATCAAAGAACATGCTTGTTATATTGGCACACCTCCGGGAGCTATGGATACCAGAGCGAAACTGGATGAATTTAAGAAAAACCCCGGTCCCATTGTGATCGGAGCTACACAAAGTGCCGGTTGTATGGGTGCTGCCTATGAATTTTTATTCAATGTAGAAAAATGGCTCAGAACCCAAAAAATCAGGCAAAAAGTAGATTTATATTGGGTAACGCCAGAACCCTTCCTGGGACACTTTGGCATTGAAGGAATGCCACTCGGTGAGGCCATGTTGAAAAAATTCATGGAAATGTTCCACATCCAATACAGAACAGGGGTAGGTATCAAAGAGGTGACAAAAGAAAAGGTAATTCTGAGCACGGGAGAGGAGATTGTATCTCGTTTCAACATGTTTATGCCCCCATTTGTAGGAGTTGATTTTATAGCCAATAGTCCCGGACTTGAAACGGGGCCAAACCATTTTATTCCTGTCTTACCTTCTTACAGGCACCAAAAATTGGCCAATGTATGGGCTGCCGGACTAACAGTGGATGTAAAACCCCCATTTGAACAAGGTGAAGTACCTTTTACCATACCCAAAACCGGTTACCCCAGCGACGTTACGGGAAAAATCGTAGCGCACAATGTGATCAACACCATTTTAGGAAAACCAGAGATGGAAGAAAAACCCTGGGGCAAAATTACTGGACTTTGTATCATGGATGCCGGTGAAAAAGAGGTTATTATCTTTAGCAACAGCCTGTTTAAACCCAGAAAGATAGCAATTATGATACCCAATGTTTTCTACGATGTATTTAAACTGATGTTGGAAAAATACTTCATGTGGAAGCTGAGAAACGGATTGTCTTATTTACCATAGGTTCGTTTATTCTGAAATAGAAAGATCAGAGAACAAAACCAGGATGCGGCGGGTGTAAAAGCCCGCTGTTTTTTTAGCCGTTTCTTTCTTTGATGTTTTTTCTTACAGCTCCTTTGGGAAGTTTGGTGCCAAAGTGTTGCACCCACATATTTTTATAACGTGCTACAGCCATCTCTGTCATATTGGGATTCATGAGCATCCTGCAGTGACTCCTGCTTTGAAGCCAGTCTCGGAGCACTTCATCAAATGAGGTTTGGCCCTCACCCAGGTTTTCACCTGCATATTGCCAGGGATATTCAAAGGCATCCAATCTCTCACCAATGTTTTTTCCGTCTTTGGAATAATGAGCAAAAAAGCCGAAATCGTGCATTTCAATGGCATGATTCATGGCACTAAGATACAGCGTATCATTCCATTTCAGGGGCTCTGCAGCAGGCATGTATTTACGACCACAATAACAGCCCTGACTTCTCAACTGATTGACTGCATCTAGCATGCGGCGATTATCCAAATCGGAAACTCCCCGATCAGGGCCATTTAGCACTAGCAACATCCAAAGGTAAGCCAGAATCATTTATTCATTATTGGGATAATGGTCAGTATAGTATGCATCAAGGGCTTCATAAAACGATTGTCCTTTGTATCTTATTATGGCATCTTTGACAAATCGATGGATAGGCAGTTTGTGCTTCTTGCCCAACTTACAAGCTTCGCTGCAGATATCCCACCGATCATAGTTCCATGCTTCAAAACCCTGGTCTTCGTTTTTCAAGACACGGATAGGGTAGAGGTGGCAGGATACAGGCTTATTAAATGGCAAGGCACCTTCTTTGTATGCTTTTTCAATACCACACAAGCCAAAGCCCTTTTCATCAAAAGTTAGAAAAACGCACCGTTTGTTTCGTAAAAGCGGAGTTCCGAGCATCTTAACAGCCCGATAGTATTTGAAAGTGGCATTTTTTCGGAGATAATCTTGTCCCTGTTCATCCATATAGGCCATGATTTGTTCCTTGTGTACTTCAAATTCATCAGCTTCCTTTTGGGTCATTGGAGCGCCATAATCACCTTCCCAACAACAGGCGCCCTTGCAGGCATCCAGGTTGCAGATAAAGTGTTTTTCTACTATGTCTTCACTTACGAGTACATCGTCAATTGCAATCATCAAAAATCAGCTTTAATGGGCATTAAAAAAAACTCTTCCAGGGTCTGTATTACCAAAAATAACATTTTTTATGGATATTGGTTATTATCATTGAAATGTTAACAGACATTTTGTATTTTAGCCACCTCTTTTAACATTGCTTTAGATTTTAAGTGAATAGAAACCAGTAATTATTTTTCCATGGATTTATTAAAGAAGCTCTTTTTCGAAAAGTCCTCCCAGGCGAGAGCCGAGCTCAAAGAAATTGTAAAAAACTACGGTGAATTAAAGGCAGATGAAGTAAACATTGGCCAGATCATTGGAGGCAGTAGGGGTATCAAAACCATGATTTGGGATACCTCATCTTTGGATGCCAACGAAGGTATCCGTTTCAGAGGCTACAACATTCCTCAACTCAGAGAATTATTACCCAAGCCCGATGGAGCCAGGGAACCACTGCCAGAAGGTTTGTTTTGGTTGATGTTGGTAGGAGAAATACCTACCGAAGACCAGGTCAAGTGGCTCAGCGCTGAATGGGGTAGAAGAGCAGTGGTTGACGACTCTGTATTTAAGGTAATCGACGCTTTGTCTGCCGATACGCACCCGATGTCTCAGTTTACCATAGCCGTTATGGCCATGCAGAAAGAGAGCATTTTTGCCAAAAAATATGATGAAGGTTTCAACAAGGACGAGTACTGGGATGCCATGTATGAAGACACCATGAACCTCATAGCCCGTTTGCCT
>JAGNSQ010000070.1:0-8752 GCA_017987975.1 Saprospiraceae bacterium | reverse complement strand
GATCAATTAAAATATACCAAAGAGCACGAGTGGATTCTGGTACATGATGATGGAACAGCAACCATTGGAATCACTGATTTTGCCCAGGGAGAATTGGGTGATATCGTTTATGTAGAAGTAGACACAGTGGGGGAAACCGTTGAAAAAGACGCTGTTTTCGGTACCGTAGAAGCTGTAAAAACTACGTCTGACCTTTTTATGCCTGTAAGCGGTGAAATTCTTGAGTTCAACAAAGATTTGGGCTCCGAAGGAGAGGATGACCCCGCTTTGATCAATGAAGAACCATATGGCAAAGGT
Organism: Saprospiraceae bacterium; assembly: GCA_017987975.1. Taxonomy (GTDB): domain Bacteria; phylum Bacteroidota; class Bacteroidia; order Chitinophagales; family Saprospiraceae; genus JADKBO01. The sequence goes on along the minus strand of JAGNSQ010000070.1, from coordinate 8,455 downwards.
TGGATCGTAAAAATAAAGATTAGCGATACTACACAGCTGGATGATTTATTAGACGCTGCTGCATACGGAGAGTTGGTTGGATAATTTTTTTTCACCAACACACACCATAGAAAATATTCCACGCATCTTATATTTATAAATGAAAAGTCATTTAACGCTAGCGTGGATATGGACCGCCATCATCGTTTTACTTTCTGCATTATCCGGCAATACGGTAAAAAAAATAATGGTGGTAAATTTTTTCGGCATTGATAAACTTGGCCATTTGATTATGTATGGCACCTTAACCTGGCTTTGGATATTGGCACTTATGCACAACACATCCAAAAAAAGGAGCATGTGTTTCGCCTTTGCCATCAGTACCTTTGTTGGTTTTATGATGGAAATTGGGCAAAAATTCATTTTCACAGGCCGTAGTTTTGAGTACGACGATATGATTGCCAATACTGTTGGTAGTATTTTGTCGATTGGCATTTTTTCTATGGTAAATAAATAATTTGTCTATTTTTGTTAACAATAGTTCTAACAACTAAATTAAACACATATGTTACAAGATTTTGAATTATCGGGCACAGGAGTAATGCTGAGTATCTTATTACTCTGTATTGCAACTATGGCATTGATCTGGTTCTTCAAGATAAAGTACAGCAAAATCAATCCTGATGCTCTTACAGAAAAGCACAAACACATTGTAAGAGAAGTAGGAGCCAGAGCAAAATATCCTGAAGTTGACAACTTTTCTATGTCGGGTCAGTTTCTGAGATATGGCCTTTTGGTAGCTTTGGCCTTTACCTTGTTTGGATTGAGCTGGACTACAAGAGAAGACAAGGTAGCTATACCGGAAGGGGCACTTGATCTTACTGAAGAAATCGAGGTAGAACCACCAAGAACAGCGGAACCGCCACCTCCGCCACCTCCACCACCACCTCCAACAATTCAGGAGGTTCCGGATGAAGAAGTGATTGAGCAACCAAAGATGGAATCTCAGGAAATAACAGAGGATACCAAAGTAGAGGAACCCAAATATGAGGAAAAGGCACCACCTCCACCTCCACCACCTCCACCTCCAAAACCAAAAGAAGAGGAAATCTTTAAGATTGTGGAACAAATGCCAAGATTTCCTGGTTGCGAAAACGTAGCAGGTGATAACAAAGCAAAGGATGATTGCGCCAAACAAAAAATGTTGGAGTATATCTACAAAAACGTTAAATATCCACCAATCGCCCGTGAAAACGGTGTTGAAGGTACTTCAGTTATACAGTTTGTTGTCGATACAGATGGTACCATTACCAACATTACTGTTGCGCGAGATCCAGGAGCAGGATTGGGGGATGCCGCTAAAATAGTGGTAGAATCCATGAATAAAATGTCTGCCAAATGGACACCAGGCAAACAAAGAGGTAGACCCGTAAGGGTACAGTACACCTTGCCGGTTAAATTTAAGCTGGAAGGATAAAAATTAAGGGTCGGATTTCCGGCCCTTTTTTTTTGAAATAAAAGACATTCCCTAAAACAATGCCTTTTGGACGCTGTTATTCCTCCATTGATCGAAAATCGGGGTGGCTTTTGAAGCCACCCTTTTAACTTTGCATAAAATTCTCATTTGTGAAAAAAGCTCTTCTTTACCTGCTACTTAGTTTCGCATTCAATTTTGCCTACGCTCAATTTCCTATGATGGGTGGCAACCAGGCCCCTGTATTGAAAGGAAAAGTCAAAGGTATGCTCCAGGATTCTGTAACCGGTGAATCCATCGGTTTTGCAACCCTCGTCTTGAGAAAGTCAGGCCTTAAAACAGACCTGGATGGTGTGCTTAGCGACGATAGTGGCAATTGGCATTTTGAGAATGTAAAGACAGGTAAGTATGACATCATTATTTCTTTTTTAGGCTATGAAGAGAAATTGCTTAAAAATGTTGAAACCACATTAAAAAACCCTGACATCGATTTGGGAAAAATTAAGCTTAGCCCCTCTGCCATTTTGCTCGATGCAGTTGAAGTCAAAGAAGAAAGGGCCTTGGTTGAAAACAAAGTGGATAGAATCGTTTACAATGCAGAAAACGATGCTTCCATAGCAGGAGGAGATGCCACCGATGTATTGAGAAAGGTACCTATGCTTACCGTTGACCTGCAAGGAAATGTGTCGTTGAGAGGCTCTCAAAATGTGCGCATTCTTATCAATGGCAAGCCTTCTGGAATGTTTAGTAACAACATAGCAGATGCCTTAAAAATGTTTCCTGCCGATCAAATTAAAAAAGTAGAAGTAATTACTTCGCCATCTGCCAAATATGATGCTGAGGGCAGCGGGGGTATCATAAACATTATCACGAGTAAACAAAACATAGAAGGAATAGCCGGCAGTGTGAATGCATCCATCGGCATCAGGCAGAACAGTCTCTTTACCAATCTGAATGCAGGTAAGGGGCGTTTTGGTTTATCTTCATCAGCAGCCATATTTTATTCCAATCCGGCGGATGGTGATGTTTTTTTTGAGAGAATACAAACCCAGGGAGACAAGACCTCTCTTTTCAAGCAGACCGGATTTCAAACAACATCAAGGCTCGGTGGTAATGGCAATGCTAGTCTTTTTTATGATTTCAACGGTTATCATTCAATCAATTCATCTTTTAATTTCAGAGGCTTCGGATTTGACATGGAGGGTAAAACAGACGGGCTCATCAATGACCAAATCATTGGCATGTTTGAAGACGTTTACACTAGAACCAATGTAGGAGATAACTTTAATGGTGGGTTTGATTGGAATACAGACTACACCATGAAGTTTGAAAACCAAAAGGACAGAGAGTTTTCGGTGGCTGTGCAATACACAAGCGACAACAATGACCAGGACATGGCAGTGGTAGAAAACCACTCATATCTAACCTTTATCAACAGAGATGCACGCATTGTCAATGATGGCAACAACAAAGAATACACCTTTCAGGCAGATTATTTACACCCATTTGCCAAAGGTGCTAAGATTGAAATAGGGGGTAAAGGCGTATTAAGGAGGATTCTAAGTGAGTATGACAACAATATTAAAAACGCAGAAGGTCAATACCTTCCGGATCCCAATTTTTCAAATATTTTTGACTACGATCAAAATGTTGCTGCCGGCTATCTTTCAACCAGTTTTGTTTTGGCCAAAAAGTGGAACTTTATTGCCGGGGCCAGATACGAACATACCCAAATTGATGGACGTTTTTTAGAGGGGGAGGCCAATCCTTTTGAGAACTCATACGACAATATCCTGCCCAATGTGGCGGTGAGTCGCAATCTCCCTAATTTTCGGTCCATTAAGTTGAGCTACAATCAGCGCATCCAAAGACCCAGTCTGATGTTTATCAATCCATTTAATAACAATACTGACTTCCTCAACCGAGTCATTGGCAACCCTTTGTTGCAACCTGAGTTGACCCATCAGATTGAAATGGCATACAATACCAACGTTAAAGGCTTTGCTATTTTTTCAGCCATCTATTACAAAAAGACAACAGCCATTATTGACCAGATCCTGAAAATAGACAACACCGGAGTTTCGATCAATACCTTTCAAAACATAGGCCAGAACCAGTCTTTTGGCCTCAATCTCTTTACTACCAAAACCATTAAAAAGCTCACGGTAAGGGCAGGAGGTAATATCTTTAGTTATGATGCTCAGGGTTTTGTCAACGGGCAGGATTTGAGCAGACAATCTTATGAATACAATTTGTTTTTCAATGGCGACTTTAGTTTCAGTGGCAGTTTAAAAGCAGATTTTTTTGGTTTTTTCAAGTCGCCAAGACGTACACTCCAGGGCGATAATCCTGCTTTTTCCATCTATGGTATGGGAATAAGAAAAGAGTTTAAAAATTCGAGCATTGGCCTCACGCTGATAGAACCCCATACCCCGAATAAAATTTTTGAGTCTAATATCAAAGGCAGTGATTTTGTCCAAAACAGCAAGTTTACCCTGCCGTTTAGGTCTATTGGCATCAACTTTAGGTATAAGTTTGGTAACGTGGATTTTAAAGAAAGAAAGACCAAGATAAAAAACAATGACCTCAAGGCGGGTGAAGGCGATGGTGGCCAACAGCAAGGAGGAGGGGGAATACGCAATTAAGCGCTGTCCCCTAAGGTTATTATCTCATCATTTTGATGAATGACTGCATTAGAAAACTGGATTCAGATTTCACGATGTTGTCCAGTGCATTGTCTGCTTTTTTTGAGAAGTGGCCAAGATCTTGGACTACTTTGAGAAATTCTTGACTTTCAGGGCATTCACCTTTGAGGTGAGAAAGTTCTTGCAACATATGGATCATCGGTTCAAGTTCTTTGGATTTTCGTTGTTCAATAATGCGGATAAAGACCTTCCATAGATTTTTTTCAGCCATATAAAATTCCTTACGTTCTCCACAACAACAAGTTTTGTAAACGATTTTCCATTCAACCAAAGAACGAACCGTCATATTAGCGTTGCTTTTGCTAATGCCCAATTCCATTGCAAGCTCATCAACATGAAGCGGTTTGTTGGCTATCAATAGCAAGGCGTGTACCATTCCCATTGTTTTGCCGATACCCCAGTGGGTGGCCATGTTGCCCCAATTTTGGACAAACTTTGTTTTAGCCTCATCAAAAGTCATCGGATTCATGAATACTAACAATGGCAAAGCAGCAAAAAAGTTTAGAAGCAGTTATTTTTTTTGAAATAGATAAACAAAACTTAGCATAGGGGCATATTAGCAGGCCCATATCCTTTTCAAAGTAATATATTACGATTTCTTAGAATGCGACATTTTTTTGGTACTTTTACCCTCCTAAGAGATGCAACAAGCAAAAAAATCATACGGCCAACATTTTTTAGTCAATGAAGACACCGCCAAACGCATTGCCGGTTTCATTGACCATTTGCCTCCATCTTCTAATCTGGTAGAGGTGGGACCGGGAAGGGGCATGTTGACCAAATACCTACTGGCCAAAGAAGTGGAGCTCATGGCTGTGGAAGCTGACAAGGACATGATCTCGTACCTTACTCAGCACTACCCCAACATTGAGGGGCATTTGTTGGCCATGGATTTCCTGAAGGTCAATATGTCTAAACTTTTTGACGGACAGTCTTTCACCATCATAGGTAATTTTCCGTATAACATTTCATCTCAAATTGTATTTAAAATGCTCAATTCTGTTGAATTGGTTCCGGAGATGGTAGGCATGTTTCAAAAAGAGATGGCAGAGCGCATAATAGCACCTCCGGGGGGAAAGGACTATGGAGTGATCAGTGTTATTACCCAAGCTTATTATGAAGGCACTATGCTGATGAAGCTTGCACCCGGCTCATTCAATCCTCCGCCCAAAGTACATTCAGCTGTGATCAGACTCAAACGGAAGGAGAACTATCAATTGCCATGTAATGAAAGACTTTTTCGCACCATAGTAAAACAAAGTTTTGGCCAAAGGAGAAAGATGCTGCGTAATACGTTAAAAAACATGGTAGAAGATCCGGCCATCCTGGCAGATGCGTACTATAATAAGCGGCCGGAACAATTATCTGTGGAAGAATTTATAACTTTGACCAATAATATTCAAAATCATTTACGAAATGAGCCTGGAAACCAGAATAATGGAGGATCTGAAGGAAGCCATGAAGGCTAAAGATCAAGCCGCTATGAGGGGCATTAGAGCCATAAAATCAGCCATCCTTTTATTTAAAACAGACGGCAGTGGCAATGAACTGGATGAAGCCAACGAAATAAAGCTGCTACAAAGACTGGTGAAACAGAGGCAGGATTCGCTTGATATTTATACCCAACAAAATAGAGCAGATCTGGCACAAGTAGAGAAGGATGAAATAGCAGTGATTATGCGATATTTGCCAAAGCAGCTCGAAGGTGCAGAATTGGAGGCTGTGATTAAAGATATTATTACTGCCGTAGGAGCCACATCGGTCAAAGATATGGGAAAGGTCATGGGAGCTGCCAACCAGCAACTGGCTGGTAAAGCAGATGGCAAGTCCATTTCTGAAGTGGTAAAAAAGTTATTGGCCCCTTAATCATTGCGGATGCAAATCAGCGTTGTTATACCCTTTCTCAATGAAGTAGAGTCTTTGCCGGAGCTGTATGACTGGATCAAAAGAGTCATGGAAAATCACCAATACAGCTATGAAGTCATTTTTGTTGATGACGGTAGCAATGATGGTTCATGGCAATGGGTAGAGCAGCTTGCTATACACAATGAATCGGTAAAGGCCATCAAATTTAGGCGCAATTATGGTAAATCAGCGGCACTCAATGTAGGTTTTGAACATACCAGTGGTAAGGTTGTAATTACCATGGATGCTGACTTGCAGGACAGTCCTGATGAAATTCCTGAGCTTTTTGAGATGATCACCGAAGGAGGTTACGACATCGTTTCGGGGTGGAAAAAAAAGAGATATGACCCTCTGAGCAAGACCATTCCAACAAAGTTGTACAATGGGGTTACCAGATGGATGACAGGCCTCAAGCTCCATGATATGAATTGTGGTTTAAAAGCTTATAGGTCTGATGTGGTAAAAAGCATTGAGGTATATGGTGAGATGCATAGATACATACCGGTAATTGCCAAGTGGGCAGGATTTCATAACATTGGTGAGAAAGTGGTGCAGCACAAAGCCAGAAAGTACGGGGTGACCAAGTTTGGTATATCTCGTTTTTTATATGGCTTTCTCGATTTATTCTCCATTATGTTTATGGGTAAGTTTGGAAAGCGGCCTATGCATTTTTTCGGAGGCTTGGGTACCCTTACTACCTTTTTAGGAGTTATGATCTTACTGTACCTGAGTATAGAGAAATTGTTTTTTGAAGCTACAGGTCTCGCCAACAGACCCTTATTCTTTTTAGGAATCCTGTTGATTATTGTCGGCTTTCAATTGTTCATTACCGGCTTCATTGCAGAGCTGGTCACCCGCAACGCGAGTGACAGAAACCAATATAAAATCGAAAAATACATCTGATAATACGAGTTCACTTCGTGTGCTTAAAATCGATGTTCAAAACGTCTAATCTTATCAAAGAATAGATCACCTTGAGTCTTAGTGCATTACGACATATTTTTAAGTCAAAATTGGATTGGCAGGCACATCTCCACTCATTGCTATATATGCCATATATAATATATAAAAAGAAGTGCAACAATTAGATAGAAGGTCGTTTTCGAATCATTATCATAGAGGGAACCATTTTTTGGAGTCTAATGTTATTGCTTTGCTTATGGTAATTTAAGCATCGGAAAGGTGGAAATAAAAAATATTTCATCATAACCATTTGAAATTCAATACGACTAGATTTTTTTTAATATTTTTTTTAAAAAATAGTTGGCAGAAACGAAAATTGCATTACTTTTGCAGTCCCAATTGAAACGTTGGGTAAATGATTGCGGAAGCGTGATTATGGATAAAGAGATTGACATAGTGGGAAAATAGGTAAAAGGATAAGTAAATCGAGAAAATAGGACAACTCAAAGAAGTTGTATTTTAAAAAAAATACTATGGAGAGTTTGATCCTGGCTCAGGATGAACGCTAGCGGAAGGCTTAATACATGCAAGTCGAGCGGTAGATGGCTTCGGCCATTGAGAGCGGCGCACGGGTGAGTAACGCGTACATGACCTGCCTGTCAGAAGGGGATAGCCCTGGGAAACTGGGATTAATACCCTATGGTATTGATATTATGAATGATATCAATTAAAGTTGAGGCGCTGACAGATGGATGTGCGTCTGATTAGCTAGTTGGTAGGGTAACGGCCTACCAAGGCGACGATCAGTAGGGGGCGTGAGAGCGTGGTCCCCCACACGGGTACTGAGACACGGACCCGACTCCTACGGGAGGCAGCAGTAAGGAATATTGGTCAATGCCCGCAAGGGTGAACCAGCCATTCCGCGTGGAGGATGAAGGCCCTATGGGTTGTAAACTTCTTTTAGATGGGAAGAAAATGCTAGATGTATCTGGTACTGACGGTACCATCAGAATAAGCACCGGCTAACTCCGTGCCAGCAGCCGCGGTAATACGGAGGGTGCGAGCGTTATCCGGAATTACTGGGTTTAAAGGGTGCGTAGGCGGATGATTAAGTCTAAGGTGAAAGTTTGTCGCTTAACGATAAAATTGCCTTGGATACTGGTTATCTTGAATAAGGATGAGGATGGCGGAATGTGGCATGTAGCGGTGAAATGCATAGATATGCCATAGAACACCAATTGCGAAGGCAGCTATCTGGTCTTTTATTGACGCTGAGGCACGAAAGCGTGGGGATCGAACAGGATTAGATACCCTGGTAGTCCACGCCCTAAACGATGCTAACTCGATGTTTGGTTTTAATAATTGAGCATCCAAGCGAAAGCGTTAAGTTAGCCACCTGGGGAGTACGACCGCAAGGTTGAAACTCAAAGGAATTGACGGGGGTCCGCACAAGCGGTGGAGCATGTGGTTTAATTCGATGATACGCGAG
>JAGNSQ010000069.1 GCA_017987975.1 Saprospiraceae bacterium | reverse complement strand
TTCAGGGCTTTTTGTGGTATTCTTTTTCTTGTTTGCGAGGGGCGTTACTGCAACGTTATCATATACCGCCCCTTCAGGGCTTTTTGTTGTAATCTTTTTCTTGGTTGCGAGGGGCGTTACCGCCTCGTTATCATATATCGCCCCTTCAGGGCTTTTTGTGGTAATCTTTTTCTTGGTTGCGAGGGGCGTTACCGCCTCGCTATCATATACCGCCCCTTCAGGGATTTTTGTGGTAATCTTTTTCTTGTTTGCGAGGGGCGTTACTGCAACGTTATCATATACCGCCCTTTCAGGGCTATGATAAAATTGATCTAATGTTAGCCCCGAAGGGGCATCATATATTAAGATAGGGTGAAGCCCTATCAAGTGGCAAAGCCACGAATCCCAAAGCCCTGAAAGGGCGAAATATCTATTCCCAAACATACTTCTCATCATATTCTACATGATACTTTTTCAAAAACGCACGGTATTCATCCTGGAATGTTTTTTTGCTATGATGTTCATGCTGATTTGCGATATACGCAATTACCGTTTCTATTTCAGATGGATTTACTGAAAAAGCCCCATACCCATCTTGCCAGTAAAAGTTCTTGTATCCTTCTCCTTTTGTTTTTATCCATTTAGATGAATGTGATTTTAATTCTTCTAGCAATGTCATTAGAGCTATCTTTTTCGATAGCATACAGAGGACATGAATATGGTCGGTGTAGCCACCCACTTTTATTACCTGGCATTGGAGTTTATTACAAATACCGCCGAGGTAGCTGTGTAGTTCTGCCTCTACGGGCGGGTGTATCAGCGGCTCGCGGTGTTTGGTGCTGAATACGATGTGTATATAGTTTTTTACGAGTGTTTGCCCCATAGTATTACGCCCCTTCGGGGCTTTTTGTGGTAATCTTTTTCTTTGTTGCGATGGGCGTTACCGCCTCGCTATCATATACCGCCCCTTCAGGGCTTTTTGTGGTAATCTTTTTCTTTGTTGCGAGGGGCGTTACCGCCTCGCTATCATATACCGCCCCTTCAGGACTTCGCAATTCTCCATTAAAGGCTTTTTGCAAAACCGATTTCTTAAGTTCTTCTAGATCATCAATTTTATTTTGATATACTTTTTCAAGTTTTTTTGTTACTATATGGAACTCTTTTATTTTAATAACAACTTCTTTTTGTTCGGTCATTTTAGGTAATGGAATTGATAAACTTCTGAAAAAACCTAAACTCAAATTTGCTCGTGCGTTGTTTACTTCGTTATCGTGTAAATGTTGTTTGGTGAAAGGCGAATTTAATAAGTACATTAGATATTCATTGAACAAAAATTCCTGATTGCATCTTATTAAACAAACAGCTTGGTTGATATTTGCAATATCGTCTAGATCAAATATTGCAGTTCTTCCAATAGAAGCACCAACGATATTGGTTAATACATCACCGTTCTTTAAGATTGATTTTTTGTCAGAGATATTAAATTTTTCTTCAACATACTTTCGTTGTTCAATAAGTAAAGTGTTTTCTCCAACATTTTCGCTTGTGATAAACAAAACTCCTGGCTCATCAACATAATTTATACCTTGCCATTTCGGTGATGAACCTTTTGAAATTAAAACGCAAATTTCTTCCAGCCTTTTTTCTTCCCAGTTCCCATTCTCAAACACCCCTTGCAAATAACTTTCAAAAAGTTCCTTAGCGTTTTTGAGATTTTGTTCCGCATTGGCTTTTGCCTTGGCTATGGCGGCAAAGGCTTCATCTAATATGGCTACGATGCGTTGTTGCTCGGGGAGGGGAGGGAGGAGGATTTCTAAATCTTTAATAAAAGGCAGTTTTACCCCTTGCACTGTAGCACCAGTACCTTCTTCAATAATTAAATTTGAAATACTTTTAAACCACCGAAACAAATATCCAACTGATATTATCAATTTATTTTTAGGAACAATCCCTCTTAAATCTTGATTTATGGCAGTATCATTTTCAATTAAGCACACTTTACCAAGACCAACTCTTGTAGCGATTATTACATTTCCTTTAGGGATAATATTAGTTGAACTTTTTTTAACAGCATCTGCAGTGATTTTATGTTCAGTATCTTTTATGAAATCTCCTTTCATATCTCTTACTGTTGCCCAATGAATATTACCATTATAAAATTTACTATTTGATTTTGATGGAGTTCCTCCACCAATTACATCACAAACTTCTCCTAACTTTTTTATTTCCCAACCTTGTTTCATATCAGTTCCAAAATTGAGTTTAAAATATCCGCACTTTCTTCGTCCAAGGCTTTCATTTCTTCTAAAATTTCCTGCGGTGTGCGCAAAGCGGTTTCTTCTTTTTTGTGAGGGTTTTTGGCACTAAGGTCAAAGGTGGTTTGGTCAATGTCTTTTACGGCAATGCTCCAGGAGTTTTCGCTGTCGGCTTTTGTTTTTTGGAGTTCTACAAATTCAGCCAAATCTTTTTCGTTCAGGGCATTGGTCTTTCCTAAGTTTCTGTCCAGGTTAAGTTGGTAAAACCAGACTTTTTTGGTGGAGGAGCCTTTTTCAAAAAACAAGACTACGGTTTTTACGCCCGCACCGGTAAAGGTGCCCCCCGGCAAATCCAATACAGTGTGCAAATTGCAGCTTTCCAAAAGCAACTTCCTCAAACTCACAGAAGCATTGTCGGTATTGCTCAAAAAGGTGTTTTTAATGACCACACCGGCTTTGCCACCTGCCTTGAGGATTTTGATAAAGTGCTGCAAAAAGAGAGAAGCAGTTTCGCCCGTTTTGATGGGAAAGTTTTGCTGTACTTCGGCCCTTTCTTTACCTCCAAAAGGAGGATTGGCCAGGACTACGTCGTAGCGGTCTTTTTCCTGTATGTCGGCGATGTTTTCAGAAAGGGTGTTGGTATGTATGATGTTGGGAGCTTCCACACCGTGCAAAATCATGTTCATGGTTCCAATGATGTAAGCCAATGATTTTTTCTCCTTACCGTAAAAGGTTTTTTTCTGCAAGGTGGTTACGTCAGCAGTACTTAGTTTTTTACTGTGCTTCAAATACTCAAACGCTTCCACCAGGAAGCCCGCAGAACCGACCGCACCATCATATATCTTTTGTCCTATTTCCGGGGCGACGACTTTTACAATGGTTTTAATCAAAGGTCGTGGCGTGTAGTATTCTCCACCGTTACGACCCGCGTTACCCATATTTTTAATCTTGTCCTCGTACAGGTGGCTCATTTCGTGTTTTTCGGCATGGGTGCGGAAACGCAATTCGTCGATGCGGTTGATGACTTCGCGCAAATTGTAGCCACTTTGTATCCGGTTTTTCAGTTCGCTGAAAATCTCACCGATTTTATACTCTATGGTGTCGGCACTTTCCGCATCTGTTTTAAACTTCTTGAGGTAGGGAAATAGTTTTAAGTCCACATAATCTTTCAGGTCGTCGCCTGTCAGGGCTTTGTGGTGGTCGAGCTTGCCGTCTTTGTCCTTGGGAGCGGCCCAAACGGTCCACTGAAATTCCGGGGCAAGAATGTTGGTGTAAGTCTTGCCGCTCAGTTCCGCCGCGGTGGCCTTATCCTTCTCCAGGTCGTCCAGATATTTGAGGAACAAGATCCAGGAAGTCTGCTCTACATAGTCCAGTTCGCTGCCACAACCTGCGTCCTTGTGCAGGATGTCGTCTATATTCTTAAAGGTTTGTTCGAACATAATTTATTTCTGTTGTCATCCATTTGTAAAGTTAATAATCTGGTCGGGTGTAGTGGTAAATTTAGCTGATTTGATTTTGCAAAGGGTTGTTTCCTATTTTTGGGAATAATGTACGAAAAATATCCAAAAGGGCCCAAAAATCATCTGCAGAAGTAAAGTTAATAAAATTGGAATGGATTAAAAAAGTCCTCATTTAACAATATGTCTTTCCCATTATATGTCTATGAAAAAGACCCAAGCGGGGTCAGCTTCACCGTAATAAGGGGGGCAGATTGTTACGGAATCGACACGCTTGTGCGAAATTGCAAATGTGACACCAATAGCGTTGGCTCAATATTTTAATTGTTTTAAAAATTCTTTCAATGTTATGGTCGTTATACCTAAACCCTTTGCTTTTATCTGTAAACCATTGTCTGATGTAAGCATAATTGGGTTTTCTTTTTTGTATTTTAATGCAACTGATAATATAAAATTGTCAGGTGATTTTTTGTTAAAGTCATTTGGAAGTAATGTCAAATCTGCTGTGTCCATTTTAATTCCACGTTTATCTATACTCTCATTAATTTGTCTCAATGCCTTTTGGACATTTTTCTTTTGTTCCTCTGTCAATGAAATTTTCAAATAGTCCAATTCGTCAATGACTTTTGCAGATAAAATGACTTGATACATTTTGTCTATTTTTGAAATAATGTCGGGATAATCAACAAAGACATTTGTGTCAATGATGTAAATATTTAACTTGTCCTTATTAATTTCCTTTTTCGGTTTTTCAAATTTTGAAAGGTCTATTTTGCCAAGAACTTTTAAACCTGGTTTGGTTTCAGATTCATTTTTTTTCGGCTCTGGTTCTTGGCTTCCTGGATTTTGTTTCTCAACTGTTTCCTGCTGTTTAACTTCGCTAATGTTGGCTATGGCTGAATTGTCAAATTTAATGTAAAATGAAAATTCCTCATTCAATCGTTGAAGATAGCTTTTAACTTCATTGTCAATCTGCGAACGTGTCAATACACCTTTGTCTGTGATAATAAGTGTATGTCGTTTAGAACGACTTGTCGCAACATTAAAAAGTCGGTTTTCTAAAGAACGATGATAACTTGAATTAGGAACAACAAAAATTGTTACGTCATTTGTCAATCCTTGAACTCTTGATACTGTTTCAATCAATAAATTCTTATGATAACCGACAGTTTGAAAAATTACTTTTTGTAATGCTTTGGTTGTCTCTACAAAGTATGTTAATACAGAAATATGCAATTTTTCATTTGTTTCCAATAAGTGTTTAACTATTTCAGTTGCAAGTTTAAGTGCATTTATTGGTTTAAACTCACCAGCTTTTAAATCCGTTTTTATTAAAGTTGGACCACCTTTAGGATTAAATAATTTGCCATAATCGGAATCCATTTCTAAATAGGAAAGTCGAATATCTTTCTTTGCTCTTGAATTTAAACTGTTCTTATAAAAAGCACCAGTATAATTTGCTGCTCTGTCAGTTAAACGATGTGTTTTGGTAAGTTGAAATATAGGTAATGATCCAGTTTCTGATAAAGCTTTTAAACCGTCAACTAATGCGCCGTAATTTTTACGGCTTACTTTATCATCACTTAAAGCAACAACAGGTGGTAATTGTCTTGTGTCGCCAATCCAAATATTTTTCTTTCCTAAAAGCTTTGCTCCGCCAAACATAGCAAGCAACGCCTGACTCGCTTCGTCCACTATAACATAGTCAAACGGTGGTTCAATAAAAGATTTTGCAGCTTTTCCACTTGTAATGAAAAATGTTGATAGAATTAGATTGTAAGGTTGTGGGCTAACTTCTTTTGTTTGTTGTAAATCTTTGACCCCTTTTGCTTCGTCAACAGAAAGTTTCGTTTTAAAAATCCGATGTTCTTCCAAAAGTCCTTTCAATGCTGTTTTTTCAACTATTTCAATTAATGCTCTATTTGTTAATGCTGTTACTAAAACAGAGTTACCCTCATTACAAAGTCGTTCGCAAATTTCAGCTATTAAATATGTTTTGCCTGTCCCTGGTGGACCTTGAATAATCAAGCTGTCTTGCAAAGTCAATTGAGATAAAACAAAATCAGCAATGTTGCTTTTATTGTCAAGAAGAGAAGGTGTCCAATCTGAACCTTGAAAATCTTGGTCAAGAATTTTATTTACAGATTCATTGTTTTGATTTTGGACAATGCTTTGAAGATTGGCAATGTATTCAAATGGTGGTTTTTTCGGGCCTAAAAGAACTATCATTCCTTTGGCTTCTTGTATATTAATTGCAAACTCAATTTCAACACCTCTGAATTTCGCAATGCTGAAATCTTTTTCAATTTTGCCGTCTTTGTCTTTTGATGGTGATTGCCAAATACAAACAACCTCAGAATAATTTGTCTTTGCTTTTAATAAATCTCCATAAGTCTTGTTTCCCCATTCTCTATAATTTCTTAAATCCTTTGGAACTGTAAAACAGTAAAGATATTCTTCTTGTCTTGGTATTCCTCTGGTATTTGGGAATTTCAAAATCATTTCTCCGTCTTCAAACGTAAGAAATTGAGCAACAAAAAGTTCTTCACGTTCTTGCAACAGAAAAAGAGCAGAAGTATCTAACTTCTGCTTATAGGCTTCGGTTTGTGCCCGAAGTTCTTCTTCTAAAAACCGAATATGTTCTTCTCTGCTGTAAATCATTATAGCAATAAGTTTTTATCGTCAGTTGATAACTCAGTTGAACTAGGGTTTCGCTCGCTCAAACCAAATTGTCGCAGGTAATCTGTTGAGCTTTCAGGAGTTTCAAAAATAAAGTGTGTGTAGGGTAGATACTGAAAGAATTTAACAAATTCCTTTAAATTGGCCAAAGCGAAAGATTGAGTGTTTAATCGCATATGGAAAGTATCATTAATAGATTCAATATCGGAAAGGGTTACGTTTCTAACTACGTCACCTCTGGTTACTACAAATAATTGAGAGTCTGGTTCTGTCAATGTCAACCATTCATTAGGGTTAAAATATATCTTACCTGCTTTGGCACTCTTTATGATAATCTTAATCGGATTGCCATTAGGGCTAAGAATACCATCTACAATGGTATATTTGATTTTAAGGTTTTCAGAAAATCTAAATCCTTTTTCCTTGAGTGTTTGGAAAATTATTTCCTTGGCATCTTCACTTACCGAAATTCTTGATTTCTCACTTGAGTTATCTATGAGTGATAGCGAAATTGCAATGTCATCTTCCGAACCGACTGGATATAAAACACCAGAAACAGGTAATATCGCTTCGGTTGGTGTTTTTAAAATGTCTGCAATGTTCGGATTGGTTAAAAGGGCTTTCAACTTATCCTTTATCTCTTTAGGCAACAAACCTGTTTCGCCAAATATTTCATCAAATATCTCTGCTTTTTCAAGATTTTCTGCAATTTCGTCATCATCTATTAGTCTGTGTTTTCGTTCATAGAGTTTTGTAAATATTTGCTCTGCTAAATATTTGTTCTTGTTGAACCATAGGAACAGTTTGCGGAATAATTCTCGAATTGCATCATCTCTTTCAATGCTTCCAAGTTTTAGTTCAATCAGTACTGTAATTTTATCGGCAATGGCTTTAATTTCAACAACTTGTTTTTCTGGAAGTACAGGAAAAATTTCTTTTGCCAATAGTTCATTGCGAAAATCATAACCCAACAGTTTGCTTATATCTTTTAAATCTTCTGCGACTTCTTCGGTATTATCTGTCTGTAAAATGTCTTTATATTTAAAATCTCCGTTTTGATTTGGCAGTATTGGTGCGGTTTTTAGATTTAATAAGTTTTCGTATTGGTTCTTTTCCAAGAAAGTTATTAACTCATCAAGCCACTTTAGAGTTTCTGAAATAATTTGAAAACTAAATTTTGTTTTTAAAGTTTCAACATTGTTACAGGAACCAATAGTAGTAACGATTCTTTTTGTGATTAACTTGTCTGATACCACCCAAATGCTCGGATTATCAATAGGAACAGATTTTATTTCACCAATTTCATTTGGGAACAATCTTTTAGAAAAAGTATAAATACTACTTCTTATTTTATTCTCAGATTTTGGAAACAAACAAGCTAATTGAATGCAAGCCTTGTTGATGTTTGAATTTTCGCCTTCATTCAAAATTCGGTTGATTTCTATGATTATAGAATCTTGGTCTTTTGAATTGAAAATAATACCTGTAAAATCATTTATACTTTGATGTAATAAAAAGTTTTTCCAATCGTTTCCGATTGTAATCATTACAGATTTCAGATTTTCCTCAATACCGTCATCTTTTAAAAGTTTTGATTTTACTTGGAACAATCCATTTTGGTTAGGTAGTACTTTTAATTTGTCTTGGTTAAGTTGTGCCAATAAAGTTTCATCATCATTAACCAATGCAATCACTTCATTTAACCAATCAATTGTACCGGATTCTGTTTTTCCAAGAGAAGTTGATAGCCGACTTATATTTTGTTTGGTCTCTATCCATTTAACTATTTTTTCTACTGTTAGCTCATATTCTTTTTTCCAAATAATTTCATACCACTTATGAATATGTTCTTGGTTTGGAAGTATAAAATAATCTCCAATATTGCATAATATCCAAAGTTTTTCTCTGATTTCTTTTTTAACTGAACTTGGGAAATCAACTGTTCCTTTTCCCGTTATAGCTCTGCGACCGTATCTAACCGTATCAACAATATATTTTGTAAGTAAGGTTTCTCTTGTTGGCTTAATATATGTTTCTTCATACCAAGAAGTATTTACCCAATCTTTTTCTTTTGGTTTTCTTATGTCTGCAAGGTTGTAAAGATTTTTCCATTCGAACTTGCTTTGAACATAGTTGATAAAAATATTGTAAAGTCTAAACGCTTCATTGAAAACTGCTACATTTTTCTGTGTGTCCTCATCTGTACCGCCTGTAAGACTTATTCCGTCTCGTGGCTCTGTTGGCTCAAAGAATGGGCTGTTTATTACAAAAGGAATATGTAGTTCTTCTGTTCCAATTAAAGGAAAATCTAAAAACACTTTTGGAACTTCCTTTTCAACTGACAATAGAAGAATTTCATTTTCAACTATTTGAATTGGAAAAATTATTTTTGTTTCATTGCACCCAACCGACACATAATACTTGGATAGTTGTTCTTTCTGGATATTTAGTTCATAAAAAATAATCTCAGTTTCTTCAAATTGTATTGAATTGATTTTTGAAAGTTTAAAATCAAATATCGTATTGACACCATTGTATTTTATAGACTTAATATTGGGATGATTTATTAAGGAATAAGCAGCCGTGTTTTTAAGTTCCTCAACAGCAATTTTGGCTAACTCAAGTCCTACATTATTTAGATGGTAAATAAATTCAGATTTAAATTCGTTTACATTCGGGGAAATTGTTGAAGAATTTGAAACGCTTGTTTCAACCGAAGTGAACGCCTTTTCTATTCCGTTAATTAATTCTGGAACATTATGGCCCGTGCGGTCAAGAATTAGAGTAAAGGGCTTGAAAGTTTCATTATTTTCTTGGAATACAGCTTTTATTTCAACCAATTCCGAGAGTAAGTGTGTTGTCATAAAACCTGTTCCAAAACGACCTGTTGTCGCAGGTGCTTCTTCTGAATTGGTTTCGTTTCGGTCTTTGTCGCTTGAAGAATAGCGTCTGATTAAACCTCTTACATTTTCATTTTTAAAGTAGCCTTTGTTATGAGAAAAAATGAATTTGTCATTGGTTAAATTTAGTTCAATTGAAAGATTCTTGTCTCCGTTTGAATTACAAACAGCAACATTGTCTTTAGCATTTTGGATAAGTTCCCAAATCAATCTTCTTGCAATAAACTCTTTGTTTATGCCTTGTCGAATTGGTCTAAGTTTTTCAAATATATCAAGTGCTGATTTTCTGTTTAAATCTTGCGTATCGAATTTTCCGAATATTTCACTCATATTTCTTATTTCTTTCTAATTAAGTATTGGCCAAAGTGCGATTGGGGCAAAAACAGTTGTGCTGCACTTGGTTGGCAATGAGCGTAGGGTTGCTGCTCTTTTGATTTTGCTGAAGCATTGGCATTCTATCTTTCATTTTTTTGTTCGCTTATTTTCGGTCGTGTCGTCTTTTAGGGTGAGGCATAACGTTTTGGGTGTTTTCCATTGTGGGGTATTTTAGCACTCAAATTTGTTCGGAAAACTGAACTCTTGCCTTTATCAAATTTATCTTTGAATCATATAACCCCTGCAATCGAAAATTCCTTGCTATGTGCAGTTTTTCCTTTCATTGAATTACATATTGGATCTCTATTTCGCTCTTGAAAAAGTTGTCAAACATTTTGTTACCCAAATTAAATACAATTAAATTTTTCCTTGCCCTTGTCAATGCAGTGTAAATAATTTCAGCATTTGTAAATGCACTTTCTTCATCTTCTTCATTTTCAATGAACAAAAACAGAGTGTCAATCTCCCAACCTTTGAAACTATGTACTGTTGATAGTTTTACCGTTCCTGTTTTCATCCAAAAATGGTTCTTCTTGATTTTTCTTATGTCCTCTAACTTGTCACGCATTGCTTTGTTGATGTGGAATTTTATATCTCCTTCAGCAACACCTTTTTCAATGAGTTTTTTTGTTTCATCCTTTTTTATTGTATCGAATTCCTCTTGGCTTTCAAAAGTCGTTGTAGTCTTTTCATTTTTTACGGTGCGTATTGAAAAATCTATTGCTCGTAAAATCTCAACTTTTGAACATAAAATACCTGCATCTGAAGAATGAATTTTATTCTTCTCTAATACAGAATAAACTGCCTCAAATAATTTTTGGGTAGTAAATTTGTTGAATGAATGATACTCAATAGTTCTTGTTTCAAAGTCAATTTGCGACATTATTTTAATGTCGTCCAACTCGTAGATTTTGTCAAAGAATTTCTGTTGAAATTTAATTGCAATGTTGGCAATTGCTCCAGTAAATCTGAAAGATTTATCTAGTGATTTGTTCCATACGCCTGGGATGTTTCTTACAACTAATTTTCTATGATAAATATCTTGTTTGTCATCACCAAAAACAATCCACTCAGTGTCATCGTGCATAAAATATGTAGCAACAATATCAAGCCACTCTTGCTCGTAATCTTGAATTTCATCTATAAGAACTACATCAAATGTATGAATTTTATTTTTCACATCTTCAAAAAAAGATGTGTCATACCAAGCATTTAACCCGTTAATTTCAAGGTTGTAATTATTTGCTTGGGTTTTAATAAATTGATGATAGTTAGTGATATAGAAACTATTCCAATAAAACTCTTCTCTAACATCACTAATTCTATCGTGAATATAATTTTTAAGTGCAAGGTTGAAAGTCAAAATTAAAACTTTGCTTTTTGTTCTAATATGGGCGTTGACAGCACGCTTTGCTAAAACCAATGTCTTCCCACTTCCTGCAACGCCTCTTATTTTTCTTCTTGGTCTTATTTCGCTTCTAATTAATTCTTGTTGCTCTTTTGTATAGTTAATTTCTATTCCTTCTTCTGTTTGATGGACAGGAGCTTTCAAGTAACGGTAAAAACTGTTGTACAGAGTATCGTCAAAATATTTTGATTTTCTGTTTAAATAAAACTTACTGAACAGTTTGTCTAATTTATCTTTGTTAAGCGAATTGTTTCCAAGTAATCCGAAGTAGCTTACAAATTCTCGGTATTTAGAATTGTTTTTTTCTTTTGTGTCAATCTGAAAATCTGATAACAGAAATTTGTTAAGGTGTTGTTCTGTAGTATTATGAAAATAGACAGCACACTTTACAGTTGCCCAATGATCTTTGTTCTTGACGTTTTTTAGAAATAACTCTTCAATGTGAAGTTTGAATAAATTGTCTTTATAGTTTTCTACTTGGTTAAGTGGTGATTTTATAAACGTATCATCTTTAACTAACCGCCATCTTGTTTTCTCGTCAACATAATAATGCTGTAAATTCCAATCTTTAACTTCTATGAGTAGCAAACCGCTTTCTTTTCGCATAATTGCAAAGTCGGGGTTGTCTCCATTGAGAAAAGGTTGAAAATATATTTCGTAAGTGTTGTCCAAATTTTCCAACAAAAAATTAAGCAAAGTCCACTCACCTTCAGTTGGTTGAACTTTCTGTCGTTTGATTACTTCAAGTGTTGGACTTAGAAGGGCCATAAAGTTTTAATTAAGTATTACTTTATAATTTGAGTCTAAAAATTGCAAATAGCTTTCTATTAATCAATTTATCATTTCTCATTGCTATATGACCTTGATATTAATGTCGAAATTTTATTTCTTATAATTTTCATCTGAGGTGGATAAAAAAGTGTGAACAGGAAAATCAATGTTGTTAATACTTCTGGCGTTAAGTTGAGAGTAAATTCTATAAGATTGCTTGTTTTGAAAATCATCAATTACAAGGATGCGAACTAAGTCCTCCAGATTTACAAATTGAAATAATGAATTATTTTTATTCAGCCTATACAGGTCAGTACTTTTGCGGGCATCAAGACAATTCTGACTGCTCGAAGTAGTATATTGGGTTAAAGGCATTAGTCTTATTTTAGGCTTTAGGGTTTCAGGACATTTGGCTATTTTTTAAAATTCAGAACGTTTTGGTGGTCGTATAGCAATAATTCGGGCTAAAATATAATTTATTTATGAAATTTCCAAATTATTTGAGAGATTTTATTTTTAGGATAGTAGTTCTAATTTATCCGCTATATGGATCTTTAGAATTTTCAAATATAACGGAGGGACGTATATCATTTTGTTTTCATTATCTGAAAATGCAGAATTCTATTTGTGGATCACACAGCCCCCTCATTTTTATAATATAACCAAAATTCTTAATGTATATTGATTTGAATTAATTATTTAAACATATCTTTGTATGTTTAATTTAATCATCCGCTACCATGAAGCAGTTTTTATACTCCCTGATACTCCTGGCTTGCCTCGCAGGCCCCGTGAACGCTCAGTTATTTGAACTCAAGCAAGGGCTCAGTGCCAAAAAGACTTTAATAGACTACAATACCCTGAGAGACAAGGATGCCGCCGCATTGAAGGATATGGGCGATGGCTTCGAACTGGCTTACCTCCGTAGATTTTCTAAGAATTTTGTGCTGTCAGCTCCATTGGGCCTGGGCAGATACGTGGACTCACTGGGCGATGGGGGAGGATCTCCCTTGTTTTCGGTGGGGGTGTTGGGACAATACCATTTTTTTAAAAGCAGTTGGTGGGTGAATCCCTTCCTGACAGGAGGTTTGAACAGTCTCTTTCCCATGGGGCGTTCCTTCGGCATCGAGATTCCGCTGGGTTTGGGGCTGAATGTTAAATTGCATCCGCAGGTTTTCCTGCAGGTACAGTCCGACTATAGACTGGGCATCATCGACTGGGAAGATCACCTTCAGCATACATTCGGGCTGGTGTATTTCCTGGGCAACAAGAAAGCCGACAAACCGGTGATGGAAATGATCAAGACGGATTCGGATGGCGATGGCATCGCCGATGAACTTGATCTCTGTCCTTCCATTGCAGGATTGGCCAAGTTCTATGGCTGCCCTGATACAGATGGCGATGGCATAGAAGACAGCAAAGATAAATGCCCGGATACAGCCGGCGTAGCAGCGCTGGACGGTTGCCCGGATGCGGATGGTGACGGGGTTTCTGACAACGACGATGAATGTCCCAATGTGAAAGGGCTGATCGAAAATAAAGGCTGTCCCGAGAAAGACGGCGACGGCGATGGCATACCCGACAAGGAAGACCATTGCCCGGATAAAGCCGGTCTTGCGAGCCTCTACGGCTGCCCTGACAGCGATGGCGATGGAGTTTCCGATAAAGACGACCGTTGTCCGGATATTCCGGGGCTGAAGACCAAAGGTGGATGCCCGGAAACTAAAAAAGATTCTGACAAAGACGGCATTGAAGACGACATGGACGAATGTCCTTTTGCAGCCGGACTGATGCAGTTTAAAGGTTGTCCGGATACGGACGGCGACGGTATTCAGGACAAAGTGGACGATTGTCCTACGATGGCAGGACCACGATCCAACAAAGGCTGCCCATTGATCGAAAAAAAGGACCTCGAAGTACTGGACTTCGCCATGAGGGCAATACAGTTTGACTTAGGTCGCGCTACATTAAAAGAAGAGTCCTTTTCCATTCTGGATAAAATTGCCAAAATCCTGAAAAAATATCCTGACTACAACCTCGCCATAGGCGGACATACCGACAATTCAGGCAGCCCGGGATTCAACCTGGAGCTCTCTGAAAAACGGGCCAAAGTGTGCTACGAGTACCTGGTTTCCAAAGGTTTGGATCAGAACAGGTTGTCCTATACCGGGTACGGTATTACCAAGCCGATCGCAGACAACAAGACAGAAACGGGCAGATTCCTGAACCGCAGAACAGAATTTAATTTGGTGCCTAAATAAGCACACCGGAGATGCATACAAGACATAAAAAGGAGTCCAATTCGTTGGATTCCTTTTTTTTATGTACTTACGGCTTATCTTTGCGCAAAATTTATAATCTTAGCTTAATTTATGGCAAATACATCAGATATCAGAAATGGAATGTGCATGGATTACAACAATGACATTTTCGTGATTGTGGAATTCCAGCATGTCAAACCCGGAAAAGGAAATGCCTTCGTACGTACCAGATTGAAAAGTATGACCTCCGGAAAGGTCATCGAGAATACTTTCGTGGCAGGACACACCATCAACGAAGTGAGGGTAGAAAGAAGAAAAGTTCAGTATCTTTACAAAGACGATATGGGCTATAATTTTATGAATTCAGAGACCTTCGAACAAGAGTCTTTGAGTGACAAGCTAATAGACAATGGCGAATTCCTTAAAGAAGGAATGGAGATCGAGGTGTTGTACCATGCAGAGAAAAACACCCCACTGTTAGCCGAACTTCCTGCACATCTGGTGGTAGAGGTAACTTACACCGAACCCGGTGTAAAAGGCAATACCGCCACCAATGCCATGAAAATGGCCACTATCGAGACCGGTGCTGAGATTAAAGTACCCTTGTTCATTGAGCAGGGCGAAAAAATTAAAGTGGATACCCGTACGAGAGAGTATATCGAACGAGTCAAATAAAAACTAAAACAATGAACTTTAAAGAAATTCAAGAATTAATCCGCCTGGTAAGCAAATCTGATTTGGCAGAATTCAAGGTGAAGGATGGTGAGTTTGAGCTTTCTATAAAGACCCAAAAGGCTTTAAAAATGCCTGAGATGCAGGCCATCAGCTACCAACCTTCCTATACCATGCAGCCGACCCAGCATCAGGCCGCTCCTGCACCAAAAGCCCTGGAAGCAGCTGCCGCTCCGGCCGGCGCTCCTGAATCCGGTAAAAAACAAATCGAAATAAAATCTCCGATGGTGGGTACTTTCTATCGTTCCGGCGGACCGGACAAACCACCTTTTGTTAAAGTAGGCGACAAGATAGATTCCGGTAAAACGGTCTGCATCATTGAAGCCATGAAACTTTTCAACGAAATTGAATCGGAAGTAAAAGGAACCATCGTAAAAGTCTGCGTGGAGGATGCTTCACCGGTTGAATACGATCAGGTTCTATTCATTCTAGAGCCCTAATTTTTTAATCAGCATTTGACAGCATGTTTCAAAAAATATTGATTGCCAACAGAGGCGAAATTGCCTTGAGGATTATTAGGACCTGTAAAGAAATGGGCATCAAAACGGTGGCGATTTATTCGACCGCCGATCGCGAAAGCCTGCATGTGAGATTTGCTGACGAAGCGGTCTGCATAGGACCTCCAGCTTCCTCTCAATCTTACCTCAACATTCCCAAGATCATGGCAGCCGTTGAAATTACCAACGCAGATGCGGTGCATCCCGGATATGGTTTTTTGGCGGAGAATGCTGAATTTGCAGAGATCTGCACACAGTACGGTGTAAAATTTATTGGGCCCACACCGGATCAGATCCGTAGAATGGGGGACAAAATCACCGCCAAGGATACCATGATCAAATGTGGGGTACCGGTTGTACCTGGTTCCGAAGGATTACTGAAAGACATCAAACAAGGCAAGAAGGTAGCTCTTGAGATCGGATACCCTGTAATCCTGAAGGCTACTGCCGGAGGGGGTGGTAAGGGGATGCGCATCGTCTGGAAAGAAGAAGAATTTGAACATGCCTGGAATACCGCCCGTCAGGAGGCCAAAGCGGCCTTTACCAATGACGGTATATACATGGAAAAATACGTGGAAGAACCACGACACATTGAATTTCAAATCGTAGGGGATCAGTTTGGAAAAGTAGTTCATCTCTCAGAAAGGGATTGCTCCATCCAGCGACGTCATCAAAAGTTGGTTGAAGAAAGTCCTTCTCCGTTTATGACGCCTGAATTAAGGGAGAAAATGGGGGACGCCGCCATCCTTGCCGGAAAAGCCATCAACTACGAAGGAGTAGGTACGGTAGAGTTTCTCGTTGACAAATACCGCAACTTTTACTTCATGGAGATGAATACCCGAATTCAGGTAGAGCATCCTGTGACGGAAGAGGTCATCGACCATGACCTGATCAAAGAACAAATCAAAGTGGCTGCCGGAATTCCAATTTCCGGTAAAAATTACATTCCGAATCTGCATGCCATCGAGGTGAGAATAAACGCAGAAGACCCTTACAATGATTTTAGGCCTTGTCCGGGTAAAATTACCACGCTCCACACTTCCAAGGGCCATGGGGTCCGCGTAGATACGCATGTGTATTCCGGTTACACCGTTCCGCCATATTACGATTCCATGATCGCCAAACTCATCTGCAAGGCGCAGACCCGCGAGGAGTGCATTACCAAAATGGAGCGCGCACTGGATGAATTCATTCTGGAAGGCATCAAGACGACCATCCCTTTTCACAAGCAATTGATGAGGAATGAGTCTTTCCGTTCAGGGGATTTCAACACGGGATTCCTGAATACTTTTGTGCTGGAACCTGAAAAGCCGACCAAATAAGTCAATACATTTAAAGCACTTTTGCTCGATTCATAAGTTTGAAAGATTTTTTTAATTTCATCAGCCAGGTAAGCAAGTACAAAGGCTTGGTCATCCTGCATTTTGTCTGTTATCTGCTGACGGCCATCTTTACGGTGGCGTCCATTCCGGCCATTATTCCGCTGTTCGAAATGTTGTTCCAACAAGGGCTGGTAGTGCCTGAACCTCCTGTGAATGCAAGTGGCGCCGGCGGACTGGTCAGCCAACTCAAATACGATTTTGCAAGCTGGCTGTCCACCAAGGACAAATCTCAGGCGGTCTTCATCGTCTGCATTTGCATTGGCTCTGTTTTTTTTCTGAAAAATTTATTCCGATACCTGGCCATCTATTTTATGACGCCTGTCCGGGCAGCCATGGTGAAAGATACCCGCAGCCGCTTATTTGCAAAACTGATGGATCTCCCGATGTCTTTTTTTTCTGAAGAAAGAAAAGGGGATCTCATCGCCAGAATGACCGCCGACGTACACGAAGTGGAATGGACTCTATTGGCCACTTTTGAGTCCTGGGTAAAAGATCCTCTGATCATCCTGGGAAGCATCGCCTTCATGCTCTACACCAGTCCGAGTCTCACTTTATTTGTGTTGATACTGTTGATGGCAACTGCCTTCATCATCGGGGGCATTTCAAGGACGCTCAAGAAGAAATCACTGAATGCTCAGGAAGAATTTGGAGACCTGATTTCCTTGCAGGAAGAAAGCCTCGGTGGGCTAAGAGTCATCAAAGTGTTTGCAGCAGAATCCTATGTAAAGTCCCGTTTCGACGCCATTCTGGAGA
>JAGNSQ010000068.1 GCA_017987975.1 Saprospiraceae bacterium | reverse complement strand
GAGTTTGAAGAAGTACAGGATAAGAAGTAGTGTACAATTAGGATATAGAATTATGTATAAGCCCGGCTTGACCGGGCTTTTTTATTTGCATTAACAAATAAAATTTTTTAGGCTTCAATATTTGTTGCAGCAAACCAAATATTAGATTGAAAACAAAATTTTAATCAAAATTTAATCTCAAATAAGCAAAATCATTTAAAAATAACTTTGTTGAACCGTGGTTTAGGGTTAAATTTGAGGGTTAAACCAATATAACCAAACTTTAATCTGGTATGATGAAGAACTTACGTTTACTTTTTAGTTTACTTATTGTTGTTATTTCAATAACCCATTTACGATCACAGGTAAATGTCACCGCTTCCAGTGGAACACCTGCGGGTATGTACACAACTGTTAAGGATGCATTTGACGCCATAAATGCGGGCACTCACCAAGGCATTATCACCTTGAGTATAGAAGGCAACACTACTGAGACAGTAACTGCGGCTTTGAATGCATCTGGCACTGGTAGTGCTTTGTACACAAATGTTTCTGTAGTTCCTTCTGGCGGAGCTGCTCGTTCTATTACAGGCGCCATTGCCGGTCCACTTATTGAATTGAATGGGGCAGATAATGTAACATTTGATGGACTCAACACTGGTGGCAATAGCTTAACTTTAGAGAACACCAGTACATCAAATCTTACAAACACCAGTACATTAAGACTAGTGAATGATGCATCTGGTAACACGATTACCAATTGCAGCGTTTTGGGTGCATCAAGTAGTATAAGTTATGGAACTATCTTTTTCTCAACTGGCACAGCTACTGGTAATGACAACAACATTGTATCAAATTGTATCATTAGCAATTCAGGAGCCAATTTCCCTGTTAACGGTATTTGTTCAATAGGCACAACCAGTTTTGAAAACTCTGGCAATTCCATCACGGACAACCAAATTTCAAATTACTTTAATGCAGGTCTGTTAACAGTCGGTATTTTGGTTGGTTCTAACAATACAGCCTGGAGTATTACTAATAATCGATTATTCCAAACTGCAACTAGAACATTTACAACAGCAAATACACACCGAGGAATCCAGGTATTATCAGGTAGTGGTTACACTATTAATAACAATACAATTGGATATGCCACTAGTGGAGGAACCGGTTATTATTCACTTGCAGGAACCATAGCCACTAGATTTATTGCCATTGAATTAGGAGTTGGAACAGCTGCTGCATCTAATGTAAATAGCAATATCATCGACAAAATTAAAGTGGTTACCAGCAGTGGCGCAGCTACAACTTATGGTGTCTTATGTGGCATTAGTGTTACCTCGGGCAATGTCAATATTGGTAGGACTGGAGGAAATACAATTGGAGCATTTGATATAGATTCTTCTTTGATTGTTGTTTCAACCACCACTCAAGCCTTGATTGCAGGAATTCATAACAGTTCCACCGGAACTATCAGTATCGAAAATAATCTGATTGGTGGATTTAGAACCTCTGGAATCACAGCTTCGGTAGCTGGTGCTGTCTATGGTATAAATAACTCTGCTGCCGCTACCTCCTTATCCATTTTAAACAACACAATTGGTAGTCCAATTTTGGCTCATAACATGGTTGCAGGTACCAATTCACTTACAACTGGTAGTTCCTTAGGAGCCGGAATCACCCTTGCCACCAGCGCACCTGCGAGTTATGTTATATCAGGTAATACAATACAAAACATCACATCGTATGGCACCGGAACAAGTGGTTTGGTAAGAGGAATTAATATTACAACAACCGCTACCAGCGGAGCAGGAAGCTATGAAATTGCCAATAACACAATTAAAAATCTAACAACAACTGGTGCATTAGTTGGAGTAACAAGTGGAAATATAGCTGCTGCAGGAATAAATTTTGGTGGCGGTACTTCTAATTGCTTAATCCATGATAACGAAATTTTTAATATTGCAGCAGCCAATTCAACTGCAATAACTAATATTATTGCAGCAGGGATTTCACATGCAAGTGCTACCTCATCAAAAATTTATGCAAATAAAATTTACAATATCTCAAATTCAGGTGTTGGAACAACTGTTGCCACTCCACCTTGTATAGCAGGAATTATTGTGAGATCTGGTACTACAGATTTAAGTATATACAATAATATGATATCCTTGGGAGGTTCTAGTAATTCCACATTAATTGGAATTTGGAGCAATGGAGGCTCTACACCTAATCCATTGACTAATATTTATCACAATACTGTTTACATTGACGGTACTGTTACATCTGGTGCACTTTTTACATTTGGTTTCTTAAGGGGAGATTTATCAACAACTGCCAGAACTCAAACTGTAGATGTTAGAAACAATATATTTGTAAACAACAGAACTGGTGGAACTGGACAACACTTCGCTATAAGTAATAACTACAATGCAACAACACCAAGTGCGACTGGTTGGGCAGCTAATGCCTCCAATTATAATGTTTTAAATGCCAATGCAAGTACCTTAGGATATTGGACAACTGCCAAAGATTTTGCTTCATGGAAGACAACTTCATTGAGTGATCAAAATAGCTTTTCTGGTATAGCAACTTCGTTTGTTAACACTTCAACAGGTGATTTGCACTTAAATATTGCTACTCCTTCCCTAATTGAATCAGGTGGAGCAACTATTGCCGCAGTGCTAACAGACATTGATGGTGAAAATAGACCTGGTCCAGCAGGCTCAGTTAACGGAGGAGGAATATTACCTGATATTGGAGCTGATGAATTCGACGGAATTCCGCTTGATGCAAGTCCTCCAAATATTAGTTTTTCAGATTTATCTCTTACCTGCTCAACAGGGAATAGAAGCCTAGAAAATGTTAGTATTACGGATGTATCTGGTGTGCCAACAACAGGGCCACTCCTACCAAGAGTTTATTATGCAAAAAAACCTGTTGGTGGGCCTCTGGGAACATGGTTTAGTCAAGCTGGTACGTTATCATCAGGCACGGCGCAAAATGGAACCTGGTCATTTAATATTGTTGCTGCCGATATGGGAGGCCTGTCAGCTTCAGACTCAGTATTTTATTATGTCATAGCACAAGATATTGTACCAACCCCCAATATTTCTTCGAATCCAGCAGGAGCTGTTGCAACGGATGTAAACACAGTAACAAGTTCTCCTTCAAATCCTAAAAAGTATATTATTGCAAATAACCTCAGTGGAAGCTACACTGTAGGCGCTGCAGGGGTTTATCCAACTTTAACCGCTGCCGTGACTTCCTACAACAATTCTTGTTTGTCAGGACCTGTGGTCTTTAATCTAATTGATGCAACTTATTCTGCGAGTGAGGCCTTTCCGATTTCCATTAATAATAATAGTTATGCCAGCTCAACAAATACACTAACGATCAAACCAAACACCACAGCTGTCATAACCGGTAGTGTTGGAACCGGGTCATTATTAAAATTAAATGGTGCAGATTATATCATAGTCGATGGAAGTAACAGTGGTGGAACAGATCGCAGTTTAACAATTCAAAATACCACAACCACAACAACAGGAAATGCAGCTGTCTGGCTAGCCTCACCTGCCTTAGGCAATGGTGCTAATAACAATACCATTAAAAACTGTATCATCGAAGGAAATGCTGCCAGCACAACCTATATTGGAGTGAATATCGGAGGTAGCACTACTATTGCAATTTCCGCCAGTCCTGGAAGCGAATTAAACAATAATAATTCCATAGACAATAATCTATTCCGTAAAACACAATATGGAGTAGCAATGTTTGGATATGCAGCCAATGCCCCTGACCAGAATAACAGTATCACCAATAATAATTTTGGCACTATGGTTGCTGGTGAAGGCCATTTTTGGATGGGCATTACTGCAGACCGGCAGGATAATCTTATTGTATCGGGAAATGAAATTCAAAACATTGTAAACAATACATCTAGTACAACTTTAAATATTTGTGGCATACGATTGCTTGATTTCAAAAATGGCAAGGCTTTTAACAACAATATTCATGATATTTCCTATACTTCGACATCCACTCCAAAGTTATATGGAATTTATGTTCAAAGTTCAACTTATACAACTGTAGGCAACCCCTCCAATGCATTGGTATATAACAACACAATTTCCAAACTTAACTCAACTGGCACAAGCGGAACATGGAACATGACGGGTATCCTAGCAAGTTCTGGCAATGGTGACCGATACTATCATAATTCAGTTCATTTAACTGGTCAACTATGTAACTCTTCAAGTGGTCTGGTTGCTGCTTTTGGCCACGGTGATGGAAACGTTTCAACATTTTGTAACAATGTAGATGTTAGAAATAACATATTCAACCTTGAAGGTTCAAGCGCAACAGCCGGTGGTAACTTTTGGGCGTTGTATTCACGAGCAACAAGTTTAAGCGGTTCGATGTCAGATTACAATCTCCTCAGGTGTGCAGGAACCAATGCAACAAATAATACTGGAAGAGTAAATAGTGCAAACTTTGTCACTTTATCTGACTGGCAAACTGCAACCACTTTGGACTTGAATTCTGTAACGACAACACCAGTATTTGCATCTGTGACAGATTTACATTTACCAATTGCGTCCAATGTTGCAATAAATAACCTCGGCACCCCTTTGGCTGCAGTGACCACCGATATCGACGGTGAAACTCGTGATGCATCCAATCCAGACATGGGTGCAGATGAATTTATAGTTGTTAGTTGCTCAGGTATGCCTGTAGCAGGGTCTATCAGTCCTATCAATGCAACCAGGTGCGCAAACGAAACCTATACGATGACAGCAACAGGTGTTACGGCAGGCCTGGGTATAACCTATCAGTGGAAAACAGGACCTAGTGGTGGACCCTACATGAATGTTACAGGTGGAACCGGGGCAACATCAACAAGCTATACAACTGACTTGCTAACTCCTGGAACTTTCTACTATGTTTTAGAGACATCCTGCACTAATTCAGGTTTAAATGCTACCACAAATGAGTTTACGCTTACAGTCAATCCCAATCCAAGTGCAATCATCTCTCCGGCAGGGCCAACAACAATTTGTGCTCCCTCTACTCAACTTTATACTGCTTCAACCAACTTTGGGGACACTTACCGTTGGAAAAAGAATGGTAGTAATATAGGTGGTGCAAATTCCAGCACTTACACAGCAAATTCATCTGGCAATTACCAGATCGTTGTATCTTTAACTTCGACTGGATGCAAAGACTCTTCAGCTGTTTCAATTCTCAGTGTAAATGATGCGCCTACTACTAGCATTTCTGCAACACCAACTTCGATATGCACCGGCGAAAATAGCCAGTTAAATGTCACAGGCTCAAGTTTAATCAATAAGTATGCTTTTGCTGCTGGTATCGGCAGTACTTTGGATCCAATGGCAGGTGCAACCTCTGTTATTGGTACTAGTAATGATGATACACCTATGGCGGCTCCAGCCAACATCGGTTTTACCTTCAATTACAATGGAACCGACTTTACACAATTTTCTGCATCGCCAGATGGATGGATTTTATTTGGAAGTACAGTTGCTACCAGCCAATTCACAAATTCAACAACAAGTACTACAAATGTTCCCAAATTATATCCATTCTGGGATGACCTGGCCACAGGAGCAGATGGAGGAGTTGAAACATTGCTCACTGGTGTGGCACCCAATAGGATCTTTATTGTACAATGGAGAGTAACGATACCCAGAAATTTAACAGGAGCTTATAACTCTACATTCCAGGCATGGATGTATGAGGGATCAAATAAAATCGAGTTTAGATATGGAACCATGGGCACACCTAGTTCCGGTACTATTTCTGGAGGACTTTCTGCGGGTGGCACAAATTTCCAAAGTCTTACCTTCAATTCTAATTCAGTGAGTACCACTACTGCAAACGATGTAAACACCATCGCTCCTCCATCTGGAACAATTTACACCTTTGATCCAGGTCCTTTTAATTACAACTGGTCTCCAGCGGGTAATCTTAATGCTTCCAATATTGCCAATCCACTTGCAAGTGCATTAACTTCAACTACAAAGTTTTTTGTAACCGTGACCAATTCAAGTACCACTTGCACAAAGTTAGATAGTGTAACCGTCAATGTATCTTCAGGCCCTTCTATCACAACTCAACCTGCAGCAGTCTCCGGCTGTTTAGGAAGCAATGCAGTCTTTAATGTTGTTGCAACCGGTGCAGGCTTAACTTATCAGTGGAAAAAAGATGGAAATGACCTGACAAATGGTGGCAATATTGCCGGAGCTACAACCAACATGCTAACAGTTTCTGGTTTAACCGGAGGAGATGCAGGAATATATACTGTTGTAGTTACATCGACTTGCGGTTCTCCTATTACCAGCGATGGAACTTCAATGTTAACTGTAAATCCAAATCCAACAGCAGGAATAACACCAACCGGCACCAATAGTATTTGTGATGGTGAAACACAATCATATACTTCAACAACCGATATTGGTAATACATTTAGCTGGAAAAGAAACGGAAATATTATTGGGGGCGCAACTTCAAGTTCCTATAACGCCACTTTGTCAGGTGATTATAAAGTTATAGTTTCAATTATGGCTACAGGTTGTAAAGACAGTAGTGCCGTATCAACTTTGGTGGTTAATCCAAATCCTAGCTCAATATTAATTAGCCCTTCCACTTCGGATGGCTGTAATGGGTCCATTATACCACTTGAAGCAACAGGAGGTATATTAAATTTTACCGATACCATTGGTACAGGCACATCTTCTAATACGTTGTCAACACCTTATAAAGGGTTCTGGGGAGGACATAAAGTTCAGTTTTTATACACAGCATCTGAATTAATGGCGGCAGGATTGGCGACTGCTTCACAGATTACAACTGTAGGTATGAGTATTTCAACATTTACAAGTCCTTACACATTTAATGGATTTACAATAGCAATGAAAAATACAAGTTCCACAGCTTTAACTGCAACCTTGGAGACAGGAACTTCTACTGTACTTAATCCTACCAATTATGTTTTGTCAGGAACTGCACCATTTAATGTCTCCCATAATTTAAATACACCATTTACTTGGGATGGAACTTCCAATCTAATTGTTGAATATTGCTTTAACAACAATAATGGTGGCGGCGTTAGTGGAAATTCTGCAAGTGTCAATTCACATACAGCTGCTGGCAATTATACCTCGTATTATTCTGCCGATAACACTGCCGACGTTTGTAGTAATCCGTTAACTGCAACTACCAGCACAACAAGACCAAATATTACTTTGAGTTACACTAATTCAGTAAGCAAGGTTTGGTCACCTGCGACTGGTTTATATACCGATGCAGGTGCTACCATCGCCTATCTGGGAGAAAACTTGAACAATGTATATGCTAAACCTTCAATGACCACCAACTACACTGTAACTGCTACTTCATTAGCCGGTTGTACTTCATCAGCCTCTGTGAATATAGCTGTCACCGCCGACGAAGTCATGAACGAAAACAACGACGGTGTCGGCTCACTCCGCAAAGCCATTGAATGTACTGCGGCTGGCGATACGGTTTTTGTTAGTTCCGGCAGTGTGAACCTGATCAATTTGTTAACTCAACTCAGTATTGGTAAAGAGTTGTTGATCATAGATGACAATGGCAGTCCTGTGATGCTCAAGTTCGACTTCGGTGGAGTAGGGTTGATGAATGAAACCAATGGTGCATTCAAAGTGGGCACAATGGGCAATGTAACATTAGACAATATTCACATCAAACAGGTGGGCAACGATGCTACTCATCCAATTGTCAAAAACGAAGGTATACTTACCCTTAAAAACAGTAAGATTACCGGAGAAACAGGCAATACCATTCTTCCTGTGGTTCAAAACGCAACGGGTGCTACCATCAATGCGGAAGGTAGCAGTGAGATTAAGAGTGAATAATTACAGGGAAATAACTTCCAACTGTTAACATTAATAGAAAGAGGGACTTGCTAAAACAGGTCCCTCTTTTTTATTGATATTAGCGAAGTTTGAACAAAATTGTCATTCATTGCTTTATTGTCTAAAACACCAACATGCCAAAATTCCTCCAATCCAAGGCCCAGATCCTGTTTATCTTCCTGGCCGGTTTTTTTGTGGTCAATGCCATCGTGGCAGAGTTCATCGGCATTAAGATTTTTTCACTGGAAAAGACCTTGGGCATAGCTCCTTTTTCATTTAATCTTCTCGGGCAGGAAGGTCTTAGTTTTAATCTTACAGCGGGCGTTCTTCTGTGGCCGGTGGTCTTTGTGATGACAGACCTTATCAATGAGTATTATGGTCCCAAAGCTGTGAGGTTTTTATCATGGCTGGCAGTAGGGCTCATTATTTATGCTTTTTTTATGGTGTTTACCGCCATTGCTGTTACTCCCAATGAATGGTGGAACCTGGAAAGCGGAAAATTGGATGCCAATCCGGCCAACCATATTTTTTCTATGAATCTGGCTTTTAAGAAAGTAATGGGACAAGGTCTCTGGATTATCATTGGCTCCGTGATTGCCTTTTTGGTGGGACAAATTATTGATGTTTTGATCTTTCATCGCATTAAAAAAGTGACCGGTGAAAAAAGAATCTGGCTTAGGGCTACAGGATCCACCCTGGTTTCCCAACTCATTGATTCTTACATTGTGCTTATCATTGCCTTTTACATTGGTTCAGACTGGGAACTCTCCAGGGTACTTGCCATCGGTACCGTCAACTACATTTACAAGTTTGTGATGGCCTTTTTATTAACCCCTTTTATTTATGCTGTCCATGCATGGATAGAAAACTACCTTGGAAAAGACCAGGCACAACAGATGAAGCTGGAAGCTATGGGCAATGAATAAAAAGAAAATGTCGCCATTGACATATAATTAACACAATAAATATATAAGTAAGGCAACTTTTTGGGGTATGAAACGTATATAATAGTATAAATCCCCCCACAATGAACATAATCCTTAAAAGTGTAAAGTCCTTTTTGATGAGGCTTTTTAGCAAGTCAAAAAAGATTACTCAGCTCCCCCAGGGGGAAGAGTACGAAAACTGGTTGGGCGTGTAATTATTACCGCCCTTTTTTTTACCTCAATCGATCCATTGATTTCACCAGCTGGTCATCCTTTTTAATAAAACGAATCGCCACAGCGGAAGAAATGATGGAAACAATGGGCAAATAGGCCCCCAGGGCATCGTCTACGGTCACACCGGCCGGAATTGGGCTTCCTTCCTTATACATCAGAAAATAGGCCAGCAAAGGCAAAAGAATGCCACTTACTAGTGAAAGCAAGGTAATCCGCATTTGCAAAACCCTGTTTTGGTATAAAAAAACTGCAGCTACTGATAACAAAAATCCCGCAATCACCAATATCAACAAAAGAGGGCTGTCCTGGACTTCATACCGTTGATCTGCCAATAACTGTGGCAAAGGTTGGGTACTGGTGGCAAAATCGGTGGCAAACTGCCCTAAAAAGCCTAAGCCTGAAAGCAATAATAAAATGCTCTGAATTCTTTGAATCATCTTTCCTGGTGTAATTTTGTTGCAATTATAGTAAAAGATCGCTATCCATGCAATTTAGCTTTTGGGAAGATAATTATTATGAGTGTCAGAATGGCGCTCTGATCATTGGCTCAGGTATTGTGGGACTCAGTACCGCTATTGAATTAAAACTTCAAGATCCTGCTCTTAGCGTGGTTGTAGTCGAAAAATACCACCCTCCTCAGGGCGCCAGCACCAAAAATGCCGGCTTTGCCTGCTTTGGCAGTCTTTCAGAATTGATGGACGATCTTGAACACATTCCAGAAAAAGACCTCAAAACCATCATTTCCATGAGGTGGACGGGGATAAAAATCCTTCAGGAAAGACTAGCTGCCAAAAATGTACCCGTTCTATTTACCGGCGGACATGAATTGTTACGTCCAGGTGAAACTCCTGAGCCGGCTGATTTAGCCAAAGCTAATACCATTATGAGGGAAACCTTGGGCATTGACAACTATTTTGAAGTGCAACCACAGTCCGATTTCAATAACTTTTCGTCTGTAAAAGTTTTTATGAGGCAGGAAGGCGAGCTCGACACCATGCAGATGTTTAATGCCCTATACGAAACAGCCGTTGATTTGGGTGTTAAATTTATTTTTGGCCACAATGTTGATGCCATTGACACCAAACGCAAAAAGGTAAGTTTTACCAGCGGGTTGGACTTGGGCTATCGACTCTTGTTTTTATGTACCAATGGATTTACAAGAAATCTGTTTCCACAATATGATGTAGTTCCTGCCAGAAATCTGGTCTGTGTAACAGAACCCATTGAAGGCATAAATTGGACCGGTGTGTACCACTATGATAAAGGCTACTACTATTTCAGAAGAATAGGCAATAGAATTTTGTTGGGGGGCGCCAGAAACCTGGATCCTGAGACGGAAACCACCGACCAATTTGAATTCAATGAACAAATCAAGGACGAACTCATTCGTTTTTTGCATGAAAATATCTGCCCACATCAACAAGTAAAAATTACCAACTGGTGGACGGGTATACTGGGAGTTGGCCCCTCAAAACTGCCGATTGTTGAACAGATTGATACCGATTGTTACATTGGTGTCAGATTGGGTGGCATGGGAGTGGCTATTGGCAGTTATTTAGGTAAATTATTAGTTGAAAAAGCAAATCAATCATTATGAGGTTATTTGATGCACAATTGTATATAGATCGCAGAACCCGTTTGTGTGAGGAGGTTCAAAGTGGTATTATCTGGATCATGGGCAATGGAGAGAGTGCCTGCAATTATAAGGACAACACCTACCCATTCCGGCAAAATAGTAATTTCTTATATTATTTTGGCATCAATGCTCCTGATCTCAGTGCATTGCTGGATTGCACAACGGGTGAAGCCGTAATTTACGGCCATGAGTTGACCATGGACGACATCATCTGGATGGGTGAAATTGACAAACTTTCAAACCTGGCTCGCAAAGTTGGCGTTACCAAAATCAAAGAACCCTCTTCCCTGCAAACAGATATAGCAAAAGCAAAATCAAAAGGAACTTCTATTCATTTTACACCACCTTACCGTCTGGAACACCACGACGCGGTTCACCAGGCCGGTCTTGATTATCCTTCATTGACCCTTATTGAAGCCATATTTAACCAAAGATCCATCAAGAGTGAGTTGGAGCTCAAGGAAATGGCGAAAGCGGTTAATATAACAGGTGAAATGCACGTAGCTGCCATGCAGTTTACTAAAGCAGGAAAATATGAATACGAAGTAGTGGCTGAAATTACACGTATTTGTAAGGCCCGCAATGCAGACTTTTCTTATGGTCCCATTTTTAGCATCGATGGCCAGGTGTTGCACAACCACCACCATGCTAATTTAATGAAAGATGGCAGATTGGTACTCAATGATTCCGGCGCTCAAACTGACATGCTGTATGCTGGTGATATAACACGCACCTTCCCTGTTAATGGTAAGTTTACGGATAGACAAAAGGAAATTTACCAGATCGTTTTGGAGATGGAGAAAAAAGGCATCATGGACTGCCAACCAGGGGTGTATTACAGAGATGTTCATCTGGCCGTATGCAAATTGATGCTCGAAAGATTTAAAGAATTAGGTATCCTCAAAGGTGATCCTGATGCTATGCTGGAGCAAGGGGTCTATGGTTTATTTATGCCCCATGGTTTGGGCCATATGATTGGTCTTGATGTGCACGACATGGAAGATCTGGGAGAAAACCACATAGGCTACGAAGCAGACCAGGAACGAAGTAAGCTGCTGGGTTTAAAATCCCTCAGACTTGCCCGTAGATTACAGGAAGGTTTCACATTAACCGTTGAACCCGGCATTTATTTTATTCCTCAGCTAATTGAGAAATATAAGGCAGCCCATCTATTTAGTGACTTTGTCAACTATAACAAACTGGAAGCCTACTATGATTTTGGAGGTATCAGGATCGAAGACAACATTATTGTAACCAATGAGGGCTGTAATGTAATCGGTGATTATATACCAAAAGAAGTAGATGAAATAGAATCAATAATGCAATAGGATTTAAGCTTTGATAAATATCTTTTTACTGTAAAGTACGTACGCAAATATCCAAATGGTTGTACAAAAAATCAGAGCAAAAAGAAATGAACCTAAGTAAGGGCCCGCCATAGGACTCAAAACCTTGCTATAAAATGTGGCTGGTAAAGTAGAATCGCCCACCTTGATCAGGTGCAGGGTTCGAATCACCAAACCAGACATAGCATAAGAAGCAAGGGCATTCATCCCAAATACTTTAATTGGAAAAGACCAGCTCTTATTCCCCTTCACATCGATAAAATAAAGCATAAAGGCAAAAAGCAAGGCACCTAAACCGGATGTAAACATAGCATAAGAACTAGACCATATTGGTTTGTTGATAGGAAAGCCGGTAAAATTCCATATGATGCCAATTCCAATTAGTATGGCTCCAAAAAGAAGTACATACCGAATTTGCAGCATAGAAGATTCTAATTTTGCAATCTTTCTGGCCAGAATATACCCAAACATCACATTGCCAATAGAACCTAAGGTGCTCAGGAGTCCTTCAGGGTCAAAGGGAATACCATATCCATGATAAATATGTGTCTCGCCCAGCAAGGCCAAATCGATGGAACGAACCAAATTATTCTCAAGTGTAAGAGGATCTACTGCAACAGAGGAAATTAATATGATGTAGTAGAATGTAAGAATAAGCATCGTAACCCAAAGCTGCCATTTTTCTGCAATGTAGATGGAAATCAAACTGCCAAAAAAGTAAGCGAGGGCTATTCTTTGGAGTACGCCAAAAATCCTCAAATCAGCCAGAGGCTTGTCATAAAATGGAAACCAGTTGAGCAGCAAACCAATACCAAAGATAACAGCGGTACGTTTTAGTGCCTTTGTCAGCAACTGAGCCTGTGTAAAATCAGCGTGGCTTTTAAATGACTGTGCCATACTTAAGCCCACAATAAACAAAAAGAAGGGAAAAACAAGATCAGTTGGTGTACATCCATCCCATTTGGCGTGTCGGAGCGGAGCATACACAAATTCCCAGGAGCCGGGCGTATTTACAATGATCATAAATGCGATCGTTAGCCCTCTTAATACATCGATAGAAAGCAATCGTTGATTTTGATTTATCATTTACTGACTTTTGCCAGTAAATATAACAGAAAGCCAGAGAATTAAAGTCAAAAGCCTTATAAAATATCGTTCTATTTACCTAACAACAATTTTCGTGCGGGAGGTCTCGCCGTTGGCAAATTTTAGTAAACCCAGGTAAATTCCTGATGGCAGTCCTGAAACATTAACATAATTGCCGGAAAATGATGGCGTCAAAACATTACCACTTATATCAATAAGGTTCACCCCTTCCAAATTCTCACCATTAACATAAAAATGATCTACAACAGGGTTGGGATAAACATTGATCCATGGCAAAACTTCTTGCGTAGCAGACAGTTGCTGGAATCCAAGAAAAAAGAAGAGGGTAGAGGTGATGGCCGGTGAAACACACGAGGAATGGCTGCCATTGGGATTCACGTCAATAGCAGACACAGTAGTTGAACCATTTTGTTTCATTTTTGCTTCTGCAATGATACTATTGGTATAAGCTACCTGCTCATCCGCTTTGCAATACAAAAGCCTCGTGGGAATAGTAGGCACCCAGTCATATACATCATTGTCTTTTAAAGCGAGGTTAACAGGGTGGTTATCGTTGGTCAGTATGTCATTCAACACATTATCCAGCACCATCTTTTTGGGCTGTGCGAGGCCATACTGACTAGTTAATTTGGCAATTAATTTACCATTCAATTCCCATAAATCATCTTCTCCGGCAACAAATCTTTCAATCAATTGTGCATATTCTTCTTTAAAAAAATTGCGTATATTATTTTGAGGAAAGATGCCGTAAACTTCATTGTAACCCAATGCGACCAAGGCAATATAGGCCACTGTTCCATAGGCTTCGTCGCTGATTAAAAGTTGTTTCATGCCCGTAGAAATGGAATACGGACCCGACATATGACTGGCTGCCTTTAAGTCAAAACCCATATTGTTGGCCTCCATACTCCTGTGCAAAGCCATACTGGCATGTCCCCCCTGGCTGTAGCCTGTAAAGAATAAATCTTTGGTTGTATTGTACCCTTTTTCATCCAAAAATTGCAGTGTAGCCGAAAGCATATGTTGGGCAACCCATGATTCCGAAGCAGCATGGACATAAGGATGAATGCCGGTATCTATTCCTAAACCCAAATAATCAGGTGCTATGGATATAAAGCCAAGAGATGAAAAGATAGAAGGTAACAGGCCTTCAAAACTTTCGTAGCCAGGTACCTCAGTTCGTGACCCAGCTGTGCCGTGTTGATAAACCAACATGGGATAACCACTTGTCTTAACTTTTGGAAGGCAGACCAATCCACTTACAGTTGTTGGAGATTCATCTACTTCCTTGCTCGTGTAAACGATTCTATATTGATCAACATCATAGCTGGCAAATAATCCAAATTCCTGAACAAAGTAAGAAACCGGATATGTTTTTAAGTAAGTAGAACTAATCAACTGCTGCGCAACCAGCGGCAAAGCTCCTAAAAACAACAAAAGAAGGGTGCAATTTTTTTTCATGTTAATGACAATTGTAAGTCGAAAATAATCATTTAAACAGGTAATATAGGGCTTTGGTTGCTAACCAAAATATTTTATTCTAACTGTTGAATAATTTTATCCAAAACCGCCCTGGCATTTCGATTTTTGACCACATAATGAGCTTGCCTGTAGGTGTTTAACCTGTCTTTGTATTTGAAGTAAAGTTCTTTCTTTCCCGTATTAATGGCAAGTGGTCTTGAATAGTCCTTTCGCAATAAAGACAAAATCTGCCTTAAACTTCGTTTTATAAAAACAACTTTGCCACTTCTTTTCATAATTTCCATGGCTTCATCAATTACCGGCATACCACCACCTGTAGCTACAACCCAACTTTCACTGCGAGTGCTAATCTCCAGCAGGATATCCTTTTCCATTTTTCTAAATGCAGCTTCTCCCTGTAAAGCAAAAATTTGTTCTACTGTAAAACCACTTCTAATTTCAATTTCTTTATCCGTGTCAATGAATGGCCTATTCAGGGCCAAGGCCAATAGTTTACCTATAAATGATTTGCCAGATGCCATAAAGCCAATCAAGTAAACATGGTCTGCCATTAATTGATCAGATATATAGCCGCCAATTCCGCATCAATATTGGCATAACCAAGACTGATCGCCGTTTGAAGGTCAGTTTTTGCAAACTCACTGCGATTCAATTTATGATTCTCAATTGCCCTTTCATAAAAATAGATACCTTTTGATGCATCCAATTGGATGGCTCTGTTGATATCATCCAGGGCTTCCAGCAGATTTCCAAGTATTCGTTTCATCCTTGCCTTTTCATACCAG
The DNA here is from genome assembly GCA_017987975.1 of Saprospiraceae bacterium. Classification (GTDB taxonomy): domain Bacteria; phylum Bacteroidota; class Bacteroidia; order Chitinophagales; family Saprospiraceae; genus JADKBO01. Next base: position 2,103 of record JAGNSQ010000068.1, on the reverse strand, counting down.
GTATCACCATTATAAGGACGATACTTTTGATACTCGTCAAGGTCGGCAATTGCCAATGTGGTGTACTGTCCGTATTCAGTTGAACCCGGCGGAAACCTGGCTGCCAGAGCAGAATTTAGCACAGATCGATTGAGATAACCTGTTTCATGATCTGGTTTTAATTTCAACCCGGCATTGATGTTTTCAATTGCTTTCTCCAGGTTGCCCAACCTGGCATAAGTTGCCCCCCTGTTTACTAAAAATTCTCCATCATTTGGCTTTAATTCTATGGCGCGGTTATAGTCCTTTAATGCCAAAAGCAATCGGGTACTGTCATCGGCAGTATCAAAATACAGCCTTGCTCTTGAGTTGTATGTTTGCGGATCTTCTTTTAATGAGATGGCTTTATTATAGTCATCCAGAGCCTTATCATACATTTTTTGACTTCTGTAAAAATTGGCTCTGTTGCCAAATGGAAGGGTAGTTTTATCATAATATTTGAGGACGTGGGTCCACAGTGTTCCTGAATTTTCCCAAATTGCTACTTGTTTGTAGGTAATAAAGGAATAGATGGCAATTGTGACAATACCGATCCCATTCGCCAATGCCTGTCCGGTTCCTTGTTTTGCCGCCAGTTTTTCCAACAACCAACCAAAGCCAAAAAAAAGACCCAGGTAGGCAATATAGGTAAATCTGTCTGCAATAAATCCTTGTCCGGCACCTAATACCTGTAACAGGAAAATGATGTTGAAAGTAAAGAAAAACAAAGCAAAGCCGAACACCTTCCAACCTTTAGTGTATGCCATCCAGCCCAGATAACCCACAATAGGCACCATAACGATGGTTGGATAAAAATACGCGGGCATGCTTGGCGGATATGGGTAAAGTGGTGATAATTCATAAGGTATTACAGCCTTCACCAGATAAACCAGATAACTAAAACTTCCTATAAAAATTCGCTGCCAAAAAGGATAGGTTACATCATTGGTATCCAACGATCCTTCGCTTCCCAAAACAACGATCCCCAAAACTCCCCACAAAAATGAAATCAGGAAATAAGGCCATTTATTGATTACAGATTTAATTTCAAATTTTTCATCCAACAGAAAATCAATAGCAACCATGACCAATGGCAAAGCAACCGCCTGAATTTTTGACAATAGCGAAAGTCCAAAAAACAAATAAATCAGTGCATACCTCCATCCCGCAGGATTGGTTTTTGTTCTGATGTATTGATACATGGCAGCCAAAAAAAACATACCATATAAAACATCTTTACGCTCTGTTACCCAAGCAACAGATTCAACGCGCATGGGGTGCAGGGCAAACAAAGCCGCAACAAATCCCGCTCCTAATATGCCCAGCCTAAGTCTTCTGGATATCAAATAAACCAACCAAATACAAATGAGGTGTAAAAGTACATTGGTATGGTGCCATTGACCGGGAGCTTCTAAGCCATTATAACTACCTTTTCCATACAATCTTTTTTCTAGAGCGAAGGTCCAGATGGTCAAAGGATTATAGTTACCAATTACATCAGTTTTAAATATTTTAACCGTGTTTTGCCAGAAATTTTCCGCATTGAGTGAGGTAATAAGGGGGTTCTCGTAAAAGTTTCTGTCATCATCCCAGTTCACAAACTGATAATTTTTGACACTGGAAAAGGTCAGATAAGCCGTGAAACAAATTACACCAATAAGAACCCAGTCTTTCCATGAAAAAAACGACCCCACTGATGTCTTATCAATTGTAGCTGATGCCACTTTGCTCTCAAATTTTTCTTTTTGTTGCTTTTTCGCCATGATTAAATTTCACTTATTGATTTCATTTCTAGAAAAATGAAGGGTAAAAATACAATGTGACTTCCTTAATTGCAGCAATTTCTGAAAATAAGACCACTATTTTTCAGTTGTGCACTAAAATTTATGTAACCACCTTTTTCCAGACTACGTATTTGAAATAAAAATAATTATGGCATCAGAAATTTTAGGAACCATCGGCTTTTTTACCACATTAATGGTTTTAGGCGTAATTTTCCTTAAAAACAGACACCGCGAAAGATTAGCTCTTATTCAATATGGAAAAGACAGTTCAGTCTTTCACGGAAAAGATCGCAAAAACAAC
>JAGNSQ010000195.1 GCA_017987975.1 Saprospiraceae bacterium | reverse complement strand
CGTTGCTGTACATAGGCACACCCAATAAAACAGCAATAGGAACGGCCAAAACATTGTCTTTAGCAATGTATTGTTCGAAGAAGCCGGTAGGAATAAAACCGTGCATGGCGGCTCCAATGCCGATACCCAAAATTATATACCAGAATACACCTTTGATGATGGCAACTGCTTCTTTAAAAACCAGGGGCAAACGCTCAATCAAACTTTTCCCGGAAACTTCCAAATTTTCTTCTTCTTGTGCGTTGGCCAATATACCCTGCACCCAGGGTGAAAGATATTTTTCAAGTTTGAGCTTACCCAATATTATTCCTCCGAGAACGCCAAGTATGATACCACTGGTGGCATATACAAGGGTTGTTTTAATACCAAACATACCAATAAACATGGCCAAGGCTACTTCATTGACCAGGGGTGAGGTAATGAGAAAGGAAAAGGTAACGCCCAACGGAATGCCTCCCTTTACAAAGCCAATAAAAAGAGGAACCGAACTACAGGAGCAGAAAGGAGTAATAGCACCAAAGGTAGAGGCCAATACGTACTCCATGCCATAGAGCTTATTTTTGGATAAAAAATTGCGAATTTTTTCAACTGGAAAGTATGAATTAATCACACCCATTACCATGGTAATAATAAAAAGTAAAAGCAGTATTTTTAAAGTATCATAAACAAAAAAATGAAGGGCAGAGCCCCATTTGCTATTTGCAGTAATGGAGAGGGCATCATAGATAAGCCATTGAGCTAATTGATCGATCCAGTCAAACATGATTTGTGTTGATCTGCGAAAATACCCACCACATTTCCTGTGCTATTTCGATACTTCGTTCTGCATACTTGGCTGTTTGAATTTCGGTGCCATCAAAAGCCTTGGGGTCATCGTATTTTACCGGAAAACGAGCTTCTGCTCCCAGGACCATCGGACAGGTTTCGTCTGCACTGTTACAGGTCATGATGGCTGCAAAATGGGAGCTTGGATTAAAGGGATGATCATACGTTTTGGAAAAACAAATGATGGCTGCTTCGTTGGCATCGTATTTTATGGCATAGACCGGATTGGATTCATAACTCAATGGCATCACATGGAAACCCTGCGATGATAATGTCTCTGCTACTTTTGGAAAGAGTGCAGTAGCCTCTGTTCCCCCAGAATTGCAGCTAACATTCGGTACCCCAAAATGATGAGCCATTACCTGGGCCCAAACTTGCGACAAGTGACTCCTGCGCGAATTGTGGGTGCAGATGAAGTTGAGTCGGATGGCTTGTCCCTCTTTCTTTTTGTTCTGAATGTAGGTTACCAAGGGCTGCAACACTGCCTGGCGCTCTTCGGTGATGGCTAGTGCATCAAAGGAATCTAGGTGAATCTTAATTTGCGGAAACATTTGGGTAATATTTTTCTTTGAGAAATAAACTGGCTTTCACCAACAGTATCAATACAGGCACTTCTACAAGCGGACCAATTACTCCTACAAAGGCCTGAGCTGAATGGATGCCAAAAACCGAAATGGCTACCGCGATGGCCAACTCAAAATTATTGCCCGTTGCAGTAAAGGAAATGGCTGCATTTTTATCATAAGATACACCCATGCTTTTGTTGATATAAAAGCTGACAAAAAACATCAGCACAAAATAGATAACAAGTGGAATGGCCACTTTGACCACATCGATAGGCAGTTCCAGTATTTTATCACCTTTGAGACTAAACATCAAAACAATGGTAAAAAGCAGAGCATAAAGTGTAATGGGGGAAATGCGGGGTACAAATTTTCTGTTATACCAATCTGCTCCTTTGACCTGAATCAGGTATTTGCGACTGAGAAAGCCGGCTAAAAATGGTATGCCCAGGTATATGGCAACACTTTGTGCTACCTGGGCCATAGGTACATCAATGGCATAGGTGGCAAGGCCCATAGAGTGGGGTAGTACATGGATAAAAAGCCAGGCATAAAAGCTGTAGGTGATCACCTGAAAAACGCTGTTGAGGGCGACTAAAAGGGCACCGTATTCGCGATTACCACCGGCCAGATCATTCCAAACTATGACCATGGCTATGCAACGGGCCAGGCCGATCAGGATGAGTCCAACCATGTAATCAGGCTCATTGTGCAAAAACAGAATGGCAAGGACAAACATTAAAACAGGACCTATCAACCAATTCAATACCAAAGAAAGGGTCATGGCTTTTTTATCTTGGAACGCTTTGGGCAATAGAGAATAGTCTACTTTTGCCAACGGAGGGTACATCATGAGTATGAGCCCGATGGCCAATGGAAGATTGGTACTGCCAACAGATAATTGGTCAAAAAGGGTTTTGATACCGGGGAAAAAATAGCCCAGGCCTACACCCAACAACATGGCCAAAAAGATCCATAGCGTAAGATAGCGGTCTAAAAATTTAAGTTTGACTTGCATGTATTTGTCTTGTTTTCGCTTTGAAGCCAATTTTACAATGGCAGTGAGATGTTAAGCCAACAGAGGCCGAAATACTGTTTGTTATGTTGTGAGCCAGGTTTTTATTTCCTGAACCTCTGCTACTCTGCCTTTGGTTTTAATCACCTCATCAATCATCAAAACCGGAGTAGTTAATACATTGTATTTTAAAATCTCTTCAATGTCTTCAATTTTTACAACTTCAATCTCAGCGTTTAATTGTTTAACCGCTTCAACCGCATTTAAGTATGTGGTTTTGCATTTTGGGCAACCGGTTCCCAAGACTTTTATTTGTTTCATTGCCAGTTATATTTTGTTTAAACCAATTATTCGCAAATATACGAACAATAACGTTAATTCGCAATATTACGAACAATGTTTTTGATCATTTTCACACTTTTCTATAAGCTCAGTATCGGCCAATAAAAGATTAAATAGGCTTTTTGCCTTTTCCCAATTTTCAATATGAATACAATACTTTACGGTGGGTGGGGTGATATTGCCTTGGATTAGACCGGCATCTTTTAATTCATTGAGGTGTTGAGAGAGGGTAGATTTGGCGATGGGCAGTTCTTCTGCCATATCACCATGATAACAGCAAGACTGAGAATGCAACAGCTGTAGGATGGCTATTCGAACAGGATGTGCCATGGCTTTGGCAAAACGCGCTGTTTGTTCTTGTTCTTTGGTAAAATTGCGTTTCTTAGTCATATTGTGTACAGCTTATTCGCAAATTTACGAATAATTCTGTTTTTGAGATATTTTTTCAGAGATGGTCAGGAATTCTCGCTGATATAAATGTATAAGTTTGAGTTAAGCTATTTGATATTCCAATACAAAACAACCATTATCATTGGAAGGTGATTTTTTGACAATCACAATGTTGAAATTAGGTTCAGAGCTTTATAAATCAGCCCTTTAGACTATTTCTTTTCTGTCATCAAGTTGCAATAAATAGCAGTAGTTTGTGGTAATCTCATCATCATAAAATAGCATTTTACACTTTTTTTCCTTATTTTTGCACTACAAATCGGGATGTAGCGCAGTTGGTAGCGTACACGTCTGGGGGGCGTGAGGTCGCTGGTTCGAACCCAGTCATTCCGACAAAAAAGGGGCTTTTAAAGGCCCCTTTTTATTTTCAATTTCAATAAGATTGTGTTTTCTTCTGATTTAGCAGCAACCTGGCTCACAACAAGCCTTGGCAAGTGGTTTTTGAGCAAAAACGGTAATGCTGAAGATGCCGGTATCGCCATTTCGAAAATCGGCAAGTTGCTCTGCATTGAGGTATTGACTGAGAATGTCGTCTGGCACATGAATGGCTTTTTCTTTTTGAACCACCATGCCTTCAAAGCCATTGTCCTGGATCAATTGCAGGTATTCTTGTTTTTGGATGGCACCAGCAACGCAACCGGCATACATTTCAGCATCTTTTCTCAAGGACTCCGGCAATTCACCTACAAGCACCACGTCTGAGATGCTAAAGTGACCACCTGGCTTTAACACCCGAAAAATCTCTTTGAAAACATTGTTTTTATTGGGCACTAGATTGAGTACACAATTGCTCACAATGACATCAGCCATATTGGCGGTGATGGGCATCTTTTCGATGTCGCCCTGACGGAATTCTACATTGTTGAATCCCAGTTTTTCTGCATTGGCCCTCGCCTTGTCGATCATGGCAGGGGTGAAGTCGATGCCAATCACCTTCCCTGTCTCACCGGTCTCAGCGCGGGCTACAAAACAATCGTTGCCGGCACCGCTGCCCAGATCCACTACGACATCCCCTTTTTTAATTTGGGCAAATTGGGTGGGTAGTCCGCAGCCCAGTCCCAGGTCGGCATCGGCATTGTAGCCTTCCATCCCGGCATAGTCGTCGGTCATGATGTTGTACACTTCGGTGGAGCAACACCCGGATCCGCAACACGAAGCCTGGTTGTCGGCCTTATCCTGTAAGGCAATTTCACTGTATTTCTGTCTTACAATCTCCTTGAGTTGTTCATCTGTTTGCATGGTATGAATGGTTTTATGTATGAATATTGTATCGTAAAATAACGATGGATTTTGATAAAAAAAATCAACAGCAGCTTTCTCTGTTGAGGTAGTAAGCTCCAAATAGCTCATTCATGTACGTTTGGGCCTGGCTCCAGGCTTCTTCATCGATGCAATAGCAGATGCGTACACCCTCTATTTCTCCTTTGATGAGCCCTGCTTCCTTCAGTTCTTTGAGGTGTTGTG
>JAGNSQ010000067.1:14666-17653 GCA_017987975.1 Saprospiraceae bacterium | reverse complement strand
TAAAGTTGCACACTATCGGCAGTTCTCACAATGCCTACATCATAAACGTACTTACCTTTGGCATTGGCGTTAAATTGATACTGACCATTGCTTTGCACTGCGAGCAATGCCTGGGCGCCAGGAGGGCCATTTACCAGCGTAGCCTGGTTGTGGTAGTGCCAGGGAAAAGAAAGGGAGTCATTGGTGCGCAAACTACCCTCCAGGTTATGGTGGGTATATCCAAAATTGACATCCGACTTCACGCCTTCATCTGAGATTACGGTGTAAACTTTGGAATAAGGACTGCAATAAAAACTAATGGGATAAGATATGGTTGCCTGACCCGGGTTGACGGGGCGGATGATGATCACATCCGTAATACCAATAAGTCTTTCACTTATCCATTGCTCATTTACGAGTTGGGGCACTACCGTATCAAATACAGTGGCACCATATGGCTTATGGATAAGCTGAAAAACTGGTCTTTCCAACGAAGGATGGGTAATTCGTAAATTAGTAAAAATTGCGGTTGCTCCTAAATTTTGGTAGTATAGATCGATTCCTAACCTTGCGGTAAAGTTTGGATAACTCTGTTCTAATGAGTTTTTGATGCAACCGGATTGCGCATTAATATTAGGTTTAAGGCCAAAGAACCCAAGAATTGACAATAATAATAGTTTGACATAATTTTTAACCATTGAATTAGAGCTTGACAAACTTACCAATATGCACATTACCTCTTTCTGTCACCCATTTCAATAAATGTAGTCCGGGGCTGATCTCTTCAATGTTGATGGTGTTGTTTTGAATGTTCCCACTTTGTAGGAGCTTGCCAGAAGTATTATAAATTTCATAGTTTGGTTTCATGGATTCTTCTGACTTTATATGCAATTCGTATGATGCAGGGTTGGGGTATAGGGGGGTATTTATATTATTAAGTTCCTGATTGTTTGACTTAATATCTTCTCCTATTATAAAATTTAATCCTTCTGTTATTTCTATTCCATCATGGTCATATGGAGTTTTTGAACTTACGTAATAATCATTAAAAGCACTACCCGTAAAATAGGCAGTATTTATCACAAAATTATGAGGTGGCAAGACATCTTTTGCAATATATTTTACATCAAATTTTATATCATTAAAACTCTTTATATCATCTACGAAATATAATGAAAGTTGCCTATTATTTGTCCACACAGATAGAATTAGTTCAAAAAAAGGCAATAATTTACCATATGAATAAGTTAATGTATTTTTTTCTTCATTTACAATTATTTGCAAATTTATATCATCATTTTGACTGTAATTAATTTTAGGTCTGATTCCCTTCCATTGAATGACTAATGTTTGTTTAGAAGGTTCTCCAAAAGTTTTATACCCTATTGTAAAACCTACGGAATCATCTGAATCATTAAACTTTTTTATTGGGCAATTAAGAGGCGTAAAGAGATCAAATTCTCTTGATTTTCTATTACCAAGCCCAATATGAATCACATTCCAATCCAGAATGAATACAGAATCAATCTCTTCGTTAAACAATATTATCGGATGTTCTAATAAAAAATATTTATGTCTTGGTATCGAATCCTTACAAAGTACAATTTCATCTTTCAGTTCGTTGTATCCTAAATTGTTGTAATTTAAGGTATACTCTTGGGCAGATAATCCTTTTATGAGCAAAACAAATAATATTATTACAGCCAATTTCATTTTTTGAAGGTTTTAGTAAAAATTAAAATGGAGACACAGACTTATATTTTCAGATAAGCCTGTGTCTGCGTTTAAATTAGAAGCTAACTTCTACATCATTATAAAGTATTCTGTTGCAATTAGCTTGACAAGGTGTTTGGAGTAGTTCATTGCACTCATCACTAGATATACAGGCAGGGATTGGCCCATTGCTATGACTAGCAATAACTTCCTTTTTATCAGTATCGTAACAATAATATGAATATCTTGTACAACAGCCACCACCACAGATTATTTGGTCTACATAAAAATTTCCCCTTTCATCCTCAAATTGGCATAATTGAAGACAAGACGCACTAAACACTTGAGTGTTAATAAAATAACCTGATTCACATGATGGAATGGAGTAGCCACTCAATTCGTGTTTTTCAATTTGTGTTGCCATAAAGGAATAAACTATATTTAGGAGGTCTGACGCTGCAGTATAGTTTCCTGAATTAAAATAACTATTAATTATTGCATTCAATGCATTACAGCTAGGATAAGTATAATTACGTTGTATGTCATACAGTGTAAATCCTGTTGGACATTTTCTCAGCTTATAATCTACTAAAATTGTACACCCAACTACAACTACAGGAAAGCCATAGATCATAGTATCCACACACCCATCCGGCGGTGTCCCCGTCGGGCCGCAGGGCGCGTCTCGGGTTTCTGCCAGGGTGGCAGCATTAGAATGTTTGTTTGTTTGTTTGTTTGTTTGGGCAGCATTGAAGTCGGTAGAGCAGGAGTTGATAATTAATAAAGACAGGGCAGAAAAAAGTAAAAACAGTACCGGGAACTTCTTTTTTCTAAGACTTTTACTGGTTTCAGTTTGAATAACTGGGTGCGGGGAAATAAAATAAGTTTTCATGCTTATAACATTTAATTGGGTTAGATAATACTCAAAAATACTATGTAAATATACAAGTCAATATTAAATTTTTATATTTTTTATGAAATTAAGAATAAATGGGTGTTAATACCTATAATATTTTATAAAAAAATTGGGGTTAAGCCTGATTCCCATTTTTTATTCTTCTTTTATTTAAGACAAAAATAAATGCCTATTCCCCTTTTTTACACACTCAGTTTTGGAAAAGTAATGATAAAAGAGAAAGTGTTCTTTGTTTAGCTTTTTGCTACCTTGTTTAGCGCGGAGCGTGTAGCGCTTAGCGCTGGACGTAAAGCGCGGGGCGCATAGCGCTTAGGTCAAGGCCTCTTGCACATTCCGCTTGGCGCTTACCGCTTAGCGCGGGGCGTAAAGCGCGGAGCGC
>JAGNSQ010000067.1:1241-14566 GCA_017987975.1 Saprospiraceae bacterium | reverse complement strand
CGTAAAGCGCGGGGCGCATAGCGCTTAGGTCAAGGCCTCTTGCACATTCCGCTTGGCGCTTACCGCTTAGCGCGGGGCGTAAAGCGCGGAGCGCGGAGCGTATAGCGCTTAGGTCAAGGCCTCTTGCACATTCCGCTTGGCGCTCAACGCTTAGCGCGGGGCGTAAAGCGCGGGGCGCATAGCGTATAGCGCTTAGGTCAAGGCCTCTTGCACATTCCGCTTGGCGCTCAACGCTTAGCGCGGGGCGTAAAGCGCGGAGCGCATAGCGTATAGCGCTTAGGTCAAGGCCTCTTGAACATTACGCATGGCTCTTAACGCTTAGGGCTAGGCCAGATGCACCGTTAGGTGCAGAATATCCCGCTTGGCGCTTACCGCTTAGCGCTAGGCCAGATGCACCATTAGGTGCAGTATTTAATGTATTCCCTAACCCCTAATCCCTATTCCCTAATCTATCCCCTAGTCCCTAGCCCCTAACCCCTATTCTACCCCCTAGTTATAAGAATGTTAAAACCACTGTTAAGTTGTTGTCAAAACAAAACATGGGTCGTCTAAGCATTGTAAATTTAATTTTCTAAACATCACAAACGGATAATGATATGAGTGGAAAGGTGATTTTTGCCCTGCTGACCTTAGCTTTTGTTTCCTGTTCTCCCCAGCTGACACCATTTAGTCAGGACTTGTATGATCGGTACAGGTGGTCGGACGAAGAGTTAAAAAATATCCAGTTTTATTTGAGCGGCGACATTGCATTGTACAGAAAAGATGATTCCAGTGAAGCCAGCATCGTGGATGGAAAGATCCGTATCAACAAAGAAAATACCGGTGAAAAAATTGTAATCAAAAAGGGTACACCCGGGGTATTTTTATTTTCACCCAAATCCAATCGGTTTGCCATTTCATTCCACGAAAGTGATGATAGCAAGTACCTGATGTTTGGACCCAATGAGGCGATCAATGGCAGGTTTGCTTTGTTGGCCAAAGATTGGGAAAAACACAAGGGTACGGTTACTTATCAAAACCAATTGTACACCGTAAAAGCCGATGATGCCTTAAGTGTATTGATGGTAGACCTGCAAAAAGCGGTTAACAATTCTGTAAAAAACAAAGAGGAAAAGGGCAGGAGGCTTGACTAAGATTCACCGCTGTTTTCAAGTACCCGGGGTCTTTTGAAAATGGGTACGGTGCTGCAGGGCTCGCCATACATGATGCTTTGGGCCAGTGGCTGCAGCAGGGCGGTGACATCTGTATAAGCAGAAGTGGGTACTTCTTTGTGGCTGCATCCTTTGATGACAATGCGTTTGCCAGCGTAGAGGGTGGCATCCATGTTTTGCACCGCTTGATGGTAATAAGCTCTTAGCCATTCGGCTGGAGTACCGTTATAAACTGTTTGGGCAAAGGGGGCAGCATAACTGCTTACCAGCATATAAGCCCATACAGGAATGATGGCATCGGTAGAACAATAGACACACAAATCGGTGCCTGCATATTTTTGCCAGTCGTGACTTTTTAACGCCTCTCTAAAGTCTTTTTCTTTTAATATCAGTCCCTGGAAAAGGTGGTCTTTGAGGTCAAATGAGGCTACGGGTGTAGTGGGGTACATTTGCTCCAGATCGATGGTAAGGATGCCGCTTTGATCTACCCGGTTGATGAGTGTGTTTTCTTCCATAATGCCTATTCAACAATATCAGAAGGGATTTCGTTCTCTTCTTCGGGTTGAAATTCATCTTGCTCACTCATGATATCAGGAATAGGGCCCTCGTCATTCTGGTCTTCCAATACAATGGTTTCTGATTCGAGGTGTACCGTTTCGCCATCTACCATGACCGGAGTTTCTACCTCCTCAGAAGAAGGTACGCCGATAGAGTTTTCCGGCAACTCAAAATCCTTTAGTTTGGGAAGGTCCTGTACTCCTCTGAGACCGAAGTAGTCAAAAAACTTTTCACTGCTGCCGTAGAGCAGGGGTTTGCCCAGGCCTTCACTTCTGCCTTTGATCTCTATCAGTTCTTTTTCCAACAGTTTCTGGATGGCGTAATCGCAGTTTACCCCCCGGATGCTTTCGATCTCAGATTTAGAAACCGGCTGTTTGTAGGCGATGATCGAAAGGGTCTCCAAAGCCGCCTTGCTTAGTTTTTTGGTGGTGGTCTGTTTGAGGTAATTGGAAATGGTAAGGTGATAGGCCCCTTTGGTCATAAATGCATAACCGCCAGAAATTTCAATGATTTCAATGGCAAAATCGTCGCTGCTGTATTTATCCCTCAGCATTTGAATGGCTTCGTCTACCTGCCCCGGATCGAGCAACAGTTCCATGGTTTCTTCAACCACATTGGTAATGTCGTCTACCGTTATGGGTTTTTCTGATGCAAAAATCAGACTTTCGATATGTAGGACCAGGTTTTTATTCATTTTTGAGTCACTTTGCAGTTTTGGTCTGCAAAAGTACAATTTTTCATTGAAGAGAGGGCTAAAAGACAGGTAGACAGCAGCTTGGCAAAAAACACTGCCAAAATGACATTTTTTAAGCCATGGCACAACATTTGAAACCCTGGTATGGGGTTTAGTAACTCTAAGAATCAAAATTAATTAGTGTAAAATCTAAAAAAATAAAAGAAAATATGGCAAAAGGTCAGATTTCAGTTCAAACGGAAAATATATTTCCGATCATCAAAAAGTTCCTTTATTCGGATCACGAGATATTTTTGAGAGAATTGGTGTCCAACGCAGTGGATGCCACTACCAAAATAAAGGCCCTGGCCACTTCAGGAGAACCTACCGGTGATATAAACGATGTGCGCATTGAAATAAAACTCGACAAAGAGGCCAAGACCCTGACCATTTCTGATAAGGGCATCGGCATGAGTCAGGAAGAAGTAGAAAAGTACCTCAATCAGGTGGCTTTTTCTTCTGCCGAGGAGTTTATCGAAAAATACAAAGACCAAAGCATCATAGGTCATTTCGGACTTGGCTTTTACTCCGCCTTTATGGTAGCCGACAAGGTAGAAGTGATTACCCAATCTTATCGCCCCGGTGAAGCGGCGGTGAGATGGATTTGTGACGGCAATCCTGAATATGAAATGGAGGCTGCCGAAAGAAGTGGTAGAGGAACAGACATCATTTTGCACATCAATGAAGAGTCAGCTGAATTTTTGGAAGAGGCCAGAATTGAAGGCCTGTTGACCAAGTACTGCAAATTTTTGCCGGTAGAAATCCAATTTGGCACCCGCACAGAATCTACCTGGGAGGGAGAGGGAGACGACAAAAAAGAAATCAAAACAGAGGTTGCCAATATCGTTAACAATCCCAATCCATTGTGGAAGAAGAAGCCCACTGAGATTACGGATGAAGAATACAAGGCCTTTTACAATGAGCTTTATCCTTACAGCCAGCCCCCTTTGTTTTGGATCCATCTCAACATAGATTATCCGTTTAATCTTACGGGCATCCTGTATTTCCCTAAGCTCAACAACACACCTGAGCTGCAGAAAAACAAGATCCAACTGTACAGCAACCAGGTATATGTAACCGATGAGGTGAAAGACATTGTACCCGAATTTTTAACCTTGCTGCATGGGGTGATCGATTCGCCTGACATTCCGCTCAACGTATCGAGGAGCTACCTGCAAGCCGATGGCAATGTGAAAAAAATTACCAACTACATCACCAAAAAGGTGGCTGAAAAGTTGGAATCTCTTTTCAAAAAAGAAAGAGAAACTTTTGAACAAAGGTGGTCAGAGACCGGCGTTTTTGTTAAATACGGCATGATCAGCGATGAAAAATTCAATGAAAAGGCCAATAAGTTTGTATTGCTGAAAAACAGTGAAGACAAGTACTTTACTATTGAAGAGTACAAAGAAAAAATTAAAGCACTGCAAACCGATAAACAAGACAGGCTGGTTTGCATCTATGCCAACAATGTCAAAGAACAGTATTCTTATATTGAAAGTGCTAAGTCGTATGGTTATGATGTGTTGATTTTTGACAGCATGATCGACAACCACTTTATGCAACACCTCGAATACAAGGGCGAAAAGCTGACCTTTGTGAGAGTAGATAGTGATACTGTGGATAACCTCGTGCAAAAGGATGAGAAAAAAGAATCCATTTTGAGTGACGACCAGCAAAAAGAAGTAGAAACCCTGTTTAAGGCCTGTTTGGGAGATCAAAAAGGAGGCCATGTTGAATTAAAGGCATTGTCGCCCGATGATCATCCCGTGATGATTACCAAGCCCGAGTTTATGAGGCGGATGAAAGAGATGCAGATGATGCAGGGCATGGACAACGATATGTTTGGCGACATCCACAATGTAGTGGTCAACACCAATCACCCGCTGATTTCTAATAAGCTGTTGGCTGAGAAAAAAGAGAAACAGGAGGAGATGGTTTCCTACCTGCACCACCTGGCGCTCTTACAGCAAAACATGCTCAAGGGAGAAGAGCTGGCACGATTTGTCAAAGAGAGTCTCAACAGGTTGAGTTAAAATTAAAAGAGGGTTCAGCCCTCTTTTTTTATTAGGTATTCTATGTTGATCCTTGGGGGTTCGCCGTGGTAAGCTACTTCGACTTTGCGCAAGTTGATGGCACCCAGTCTTTCCATGGCTATTTGCGATCGGCGGTTGTATTCACCGACATGAAAATAGACCTCTGGTACAAGTTCGAAGGCGTGTTGCAGCATTAGGTTTTTCATCGATGGGTTGAGTCCTTTTCCCCAAAAATTTCGACCAATAAAGGTGTAACCGATAAAGACCCGGTTTACTTGCTCGTCAAAGTCGTAAAATCGGGTAGATCCTGCTACTGCCCCTGTTGTTTTGTCCAGCACCAGATAAGCACCCTGTGAAGCCAGGGCTCCTTCAAAAAATTTTTCAAAAACCGGTCGCTGGTAACGGTTGGGATTGGGGTGTTGTTCCCAGATCAGTGGATCGGAGGCTACCTCATCCAGCGCCTCAAAATCGCCGGATTGAAGGGCTTGCAGCTCAACGAGCTCATTGGATAAGGGAAGTTGGAAGTGGGCATGTGGCATGGGCCTTCAATTGATTGTGATCAATATTGTCAGATGCAAGATAATACATTGTATCTTGCATAAAAAATACAACATGAAAAAGTTGCTTATTGTCATTGCCTTGTTTTCTTTTGTATCATGTGGTTCTTACAAGACAGAAATGTGGTTTTACGCAGACGGATCGGGTAAAACCAGCATCCGCTATGATTTGGGGGCCATGATCAAGGAAATGAAGTCTGCTTTTGAAGGAATTGGAAAACAAATGGCAAAAGACAGTGTCTTCACCGATAGCCTCTCACTTGCCAACCTATTGGCAGATAGTACCGGCAATGATTTTATGCTGGCAGATTCGATGCAGAGTTGGATGACAGATAGTACACAATATGACTGGACAGAGCCAGCCATGCAGGAAGATGGCGATCCGGCACCTGAAATGTACCATGATACAACCGGGTATAATTCAGATTTTTCAGAAAATTATTCTTTTGGAGATTCAAGTCAGATGGCTATGAATATGCCGGTAAAGAAAAAATCAAGTGTTGAAAAATTTGTGGGTGAACTCAACCAGGGAAAGGTAGATACATCGGTAGTAATATACGCATTGATGCCCGACAGTGTCTTACAACAATTGGAAAATCCCGGCTTACTTAAGCAGGTAAATTTAGAGATACACCTCGATTCAGCAGAAGAAAAAGGTATTATTGATCTGAGTTACACCTATAAGAACATGAAAGAAGCCAATAAAATTGGAGAGATGATGGCGAGGGCAGAGATTATTGAAACGGGAGATACTAGCTCTATGAAAAATTTCAAGCGCAACTTTAATTCACTCGAAGGAATGCAATACGATGCCAAGGCGGGCACCCTGAAAAGCCCGGAGGAAAATGCTTTTGAAATGGGTATGTTGCCTACAGAAATGATGGAGGGTATGGACATGAATGACGAAGAAAGTTTTGGAATGTTTTTAGATATTATGGGCATGGATAGAATTGAAGTAATTTATCATATGCCACGCAAAATAAAAGAGGTAAAAGGGGTAGAATACGAGCAAATTGATGATGACACCATTAAGTTGCGGTTTGATATGCGTTCGATGTTTAAAACGGGCAAGGTGCCGGGTTACGAAATTCGTTTTTAAAACATTTTATCTAATATACCAGATTACTTTAGGATGAATCCTTCTGGAAAAATCCGATTAGCAGTCAATTGAACTATTTTAGAGAATGGAATTTAAATAAAATGTGGCCTGAAGATATCGGTCCTCAAGAGATTCAGCGTCCAGAATCGAATACCTTGCGTTGATTTCGTTTAGAATTTTCAAATGAAGGTCAAAAAGCCGATCTCTATCCAATGGATTTTCGCGCAAGGGATCTGGTATCCATGGAATGTTTGGCTTACAAAGCAGGTAGTGCCTTGGTGTTTTTTTTAGTTCTTGTAACAGGGAGTCATCATTTACCTCAAACACCTCTTTTTTCCAAATGTAGAGGGTCAATAAATCGGTATCACAAATTAGCCGATTACCAAGAGCCTCCGCTTCCAGTTCCTTTTGTTTTTGGGCTATGTAATCTACCTCTTCCAATGTATAATTGCCACCCTTGTTTTCCAGGTATTGGCGGGCAAATTCAGGTACCATCGTAAGCTGTAGATCGTTTGCCAAACGCTCTGCCAGGGTGGTTTTACCCGAGCTTTCAGGCCCCGTAAAGACAAAAAGTTTTTTCAATGTTTATTCTCCGTTTTTTTCAACAACTCAGGGTTTTTGCTCTGAAACTTCTTAAGCCTGGGAATGCTGACTGCCCGTATATAAGGTTGATTGGGATTGAGCTTTTCATAGTCCTGGTGGTAGGCTTCTGCTGGGTAAAAGCCTGAAAATTTTTCGAGGGTAGTGGTAATAGTACCCGCAGCGTATTGACCGGTACCATACAAAGAAGAAATATATTGTTGAGCAGCTTCTTTTTCGGTATCATTTTGATAAAAAATAGCTGACCTGTATTGTCGACCGGAATCCGGGCCTTGCCTATTGAGGGTAGTGGCGTCGTGGCTGTCAAAAAAGATCTTTAGCAAGGTGGAATACGAAACTTTGTTTGGGTCATAATAAATTTCAACCGTTTCTGCATGGTTGGTAGTACCAGACGAAACAGCGTCGTAATTGGCGTCATCGGCGGTCCCTCCTGCATATCCTGAAACGGCCTCTTCTACTCCGTAAACAGTTTCAAAAATAGCTTCCACACACCAAAAGCAACCAGAGGCGAAGTAGGCTTTTTCGATGCCTTGCGTTGGTTGGTAAATTGTTTTAGGGCTGGCGTCTGCCGGTGCCTTACACGACGTGGTGTGTAAAGGTAAAGAGAGGGTGACCGGAAGAAGCAAAATAAACGTGAGTAATTTCATGACTGAGCTTTGCACTATAACCAAAGTTGGATTGCAAAGGTTTACGGCTAAATATCAGCTAGTTTTCAAAAACACCCGATTTTTTTGAAGAAATTGTGAAAAAACGGTAAAAACGATGTCGTTTTTCACAAAACTGCCAAAAAAAGGACCCTAAATAAAGAAGAAAATGAAAATCATGATATCAGACATATACTATTCGAGGTGCACATTGGTAGAAATGTCGATATTTGCAAAAAAATACAAATGCAATTTATAGCCGAGGATCACATTGAAAAAGTAATAGACACCTACTATGAAAGTGAGAAAAAGTTCTTTAGTGATAGAGAAGCACTCATTTCAGGGCAGCCTGCCTTTTCCGCTATGTTGACCGACGAAGGTTTTGAGTTGCTGTCAGACGATGAATATGAACTGCTTTGGTTTATGGCAACCGTGATC
Source organism: Saprospiraceae bacterium (assembly GCA_017987975.1). Classification (GTDB taxonomy): domain Bacteria; phylum Bacteroidota; class Bacteroidia; order Chitinophagales; family Saprospiraceae; genus JADKBO01. The sequence continues at coordinate 6,753 of JAGNSQ010000067.1, read as the reverse complement.
CATACAGCGTGTACCGATGTGCAAGGTGCCATTTCAGCCTGTGATGTTGAGAAAATGTCGGAGTTGGAAGAAGAAAACTGGCTGAAGATGGAGGAAGCGAAAGGCGGCAACTTCCACGAACGCCTGAATGTATTTTTTGAAGGTTATGCACAGGAAGACCTGTTGGCCTTTGTAGAAGACAGTTTGGAATCTGATGAGGACATCCAGGTATCACCAGCCGGAAGAGAGTTGATTTTTGTGGCCTGCAAAACCCTGATCGACGCCCTTGAAATCTAGGCATAAGTTTGATAACCAAAGCATAATAAATTTAAAAAAATCAGCTATTTGAATTGCTGTTGCGCCTTGCAACAAATGTTGGTATAAAAGGGCGAAATCCTGTTTTTTATTCGTTACTTTACATCTCAATCTTTCACCAAAATCATGAGACTGACACAGTAGAATGAAGAACAACTATTTTGAGCTAATCAACCAAACCTACTTTTTTCCACAGGATGGTTTTGATCTCAGAAATGACTACCTTACTTTTCACGATTTTTCCCTGAAATACCTCATTGACAAATATGGTACTCCTTTTAGGTTGACCTATTTGCCAAGAATCGGAGACCAGATAAAAAAAGCGAAAAACCTTTTTAACAAAGCCATCAAGGCCAATGATTATAAAGGAGAATACTATTATTGTTACTGTACCAAGTGTTGTCACTTTAGCCATGTAATCAATGAGGCTTTGAATCACGGGGTCCACCTGGAAACTTCGAGTTCCTTTGACATCGATTTGATCAGAAGGTTATTTGAAAAGGGCAGGATCAGTAAAAAAACATTTCTGATACACAATGGACACAAAACCGATGACTACCTCGATAAAATTGTAGGTCTGCTGGACGACGACTTTGAAAACGTCATTCCGGTTATGGACTCTAAGGTAGAGATCGACCGTTTGTTGGCACGAACCAAAAAAGACCTGACGATAGGTTTGAGGATGGCCATCAACGAAGAACCACAGTCTGCGTATTACACCTCGAGGTTGGGGATCAGGAGCACCGAGATCATAGAATATTACAAACAAAAACTGGCGCGGAAGAAAAAAGTGAAACTAAAGATGCTGCACTTTTTTGTGGATTCGGGCATCAAAGATACCTTGTACTACTGGGGTGAATTCCGCAAAGCGTTGAAAATATTTGCTGACCTCAAAAAGATATGTCCCTCACTTGACTCCATCAATTTGGGAGGAGGACTGCCCATTCGCAACAACCTTGCCTTTGAGTACGATTACAAGTACATGATAGAAGAGGTAGTGCGCAACATCAAAGAAGTGTGTCAGGAAGAAGGCATTGAAGAGCCCAATATTTTCACAGAATTTGGAAAATACACCGTTGGTGAAAGTGGAGCCACCATTTTTAAAGTGTTGGAGGCAAAACAACAGAATGATGCAGAACTCTGGTACCTCATAGACAACAGTCTGATGAATACCATACCGGATGCCTGGTCAATTTTTGAAAAGTTCATTTTGCTTCCCATCAATAAGTGGAAAGAAGATTATGCACAGGTCAATATTGGGGGCATCAGTTGTGATCACTCAGATTACTACAACTCAGAAGACCTCGACCAGCAAATATTTTTACCCAGGGTAGACAATGACAGTGAAGAGCCATTGTATCTTGGCTTTTTCCACACCGGAGCTTATCAGGAGGCCATAAGTGGTTATGGGGGTATCAAACATTGTCTGATCCCATCACCCAAACACATCATAGTAGACAGAGACGAAAAAGGAAATTATCGCGACTGGGTTTACAGAGGAGAGCAAACCGTCAACGATATGCTTCAAATATTAGGATATGAATAATAGAATATATGCCGGACTGGAATCCGGAAAAAACGAATATGACACTGCGAGGGTATTGTTGCAGTCTGTACCTTTTGATGGCACCAGTACATGGGGAAAAGGAGCAGATCAGGGCTTTGAAGCATTTTGTGATGCCTCAGACAACATGGAAATTTATGACATTGAAACCGATTCTGAACCCTATCTGATTGGGGTCCATATTTTGGATGAAATAGCTGAGCGAAAAGATGCAACCGCGATGTTCAAAGCTACGTATGAGACTACCCAAAAACACCTGAAAACCGGTAAATTTTTAACCGCTTTTGGTGGGGAACACAGCATCAGCATTGGTATTATTAAGGCGCATTACGAGCATTTTGAAAATCTCACCGTGCTTCAGATGGATGCCCACACAGATTTGAGACCAGAATACCACGGCACACCCTACAACCATGCGTGTGCCGTATACGATGCTTCCAAAAATGCCAACCTCATTCAGGTAGGTATCCGTAGCATGGATGTGTCTGAAAAAGAGCACCTCGATTACAATAAGGTCTATTTTGCTGAAAACATCATGGACAATGATTACTGGATGGAAGAAGCATTGGGCAAGATGACAGACAATGTGTACATCACTTTTGATCTCGATTGTTTTGACAGTTCTATCATGCCATCAACAGGTACACCAGAACCGGGAGGAATGTATTGGTACCAGGTTTTGGATTTTTTGCGTAGGGTTTATCGTCGCAAAAATGTAGTGGGATTTGATATTGTAGAGTTGGCACCCAACCCTCACAACCCTGCCCCTAACTTCATTGCAGCAAAACTGTACTACAAAATGCTGGCCTATAAATTTGAAAACGAATTAAAAAATATTGAAGACCATGATTAAGGAATTCATCAAAGAACATTATAAACATTTTAATGCAGCGGCCTTAATTGATGCCTCTGAAGCGTACGTGCAACACCTGGAGGCAGGTGGTAAAATGATGATCACCTTGGCTGGTGCCATGAGTACGGCCGAGCTTGGAAAGTCGCTGGCAGAAATGATTCGCCAGGACAAAGTACAGATTATCTCTTGCACCGGTGCCAACCTGGAAGAGGATATCATGAATTTGGTGGCGCACAGCCATTATAAGAGAGTACCCAACTATCGCGACCTCAATCCACAGGATGAGTGGGACTTGCTGGAAAATCACTACAATAGAGTAACAGATACCTGTATCCCGGAGGAAGAAGCTTTCCGCAGATTACAAAAACACCTGATCAAAGTTTGGTCAGATGCCGAAAAAGCGGGAGAGCGATATTTTCCGCACGAGTTTATGTACAAGATGTTGTTGAGTGGTGATCTTGAGCAATACTACGAAATTGATCCGCGCAATAGCTGGATGCTGGCAGCAGCAGAAAAAAACATTCCCATCATCGTACCAGGTTGGGAAGACAGCACCATGGGCAATATTTTTGCATCTTATTGTATCAAAGGACAGCTCAAGGCATCTACTACCAAAAGTGGTATCGAATACATGATGTGGCTGGCAGATTGGTATGTAAAAAACAGCGCTGGCAAGGGCATTGGCTTTTACCAGATTGGGGGAGGGATTGCAGGCGATTTTCCCATCTGTGTAGTACCTATGTTGTATCAGGACATGGAAATGGAAGACATTCCATTCTGGTCATACTTTTGCCAAATCAGCGATAGCACTACCAGTTATGGATCGTATTCAGGGGCAGTACCCAATGAAAAAATAACCTGGGGTAAACTCGACATCCACACACCTAAATTTGTGGTAGAAAGTGACGCCACCATTGTAGCGCCGCTGATGTTTGCCTATATCCTGGGCTGGTAAGTAATTTTATTATATTTTCATCTTTAGGAGGTTCTGTTGATTCACAATGGGATCAAATATAAATTGGCTGACAGGCTAAATGCCTCTTGCTTGAATGACTGCTGGGTCGGTGCATTCATGGCGTAGCAATTCGTTCATGAACCATTATTGGTGGGATGTTAGTACATTACAATGTGTCTTTGTATCTTAGATGTATGAAAAACTTACTCTTTTTAGCAATGATGATTCTGGCAGGCTGCCATGAAAGAGAGGAGCATCTTGTGGGAAGGGTAGAAGAAATTCCATTAGAGACCAGAGAATCCGGTAACGCCTTTTTAAGTCAATCAGACTTAGGTCACGTCTATCTCTCCTGGCTGGAATATGAAAACGAGTCAAAAGTATCAATGCGCCTGGCTCAATTAAATGGTAGTTGCACAGCATGGAAAGACCTGGGAGAAGTTAATAGTGGCAATGACTGGTTTGTTAACTGGGCCGATTTCCCATCTGTAGTACCTTTAGACAGAGGCAGATTCATTGCACACTGGCTTCAATACAGCGGCGAGGGCACCTATGATTACGACATCAGATATTCTATTTCCAACAACAATGGCAGGTCATGGTCAACACCTCTTTACCTCAACGACACCACCGTCAATGCTGAATATGGATTTGTGACCATTAAAAAATCCGGTAACAAGGCCTTTGCCGTTTGGCTGGATGGAAGGCATATGGTGGGAGATCATAGCGAAAACCATCAACACAAGGAGGCAGGTGCCATGAACTTAAGATCAACCTATATCAACAAAGATGGATTCAAGGAAGACGAAACCGTTTTGGATGATCAGATTTGTGATTGTTGTAATACAGAGTTGATCATAACAAATTTGGGCCCGCTTGTGGCTTACCGAAATAAAAGTGATGGAGGCGTCAGAGACATACACATCATGCAGCAAAGGGGAGGAGAGTGGTTAAAAGATAGTCCCCTTCATTGTGACAACTGGTACATCAACGGTTGCCCGGTCAATGGACCGGCTGGTGATGGCGAGGGTGATGAATTGGCCATCGCCTGGTTTTCAGGGGCAGCCGATAGTACAGCTGTCAACCTAAAATTATCTCACGATGGAGGTAAAACTTTTGGTCCTCTGATCAAGGTGAGTAATCAAAAAGTGATGGGCAGAGTAGATGTCATCATGCACAAAACCAAAGGTAGCATTTATGTAAGCTGGATGGAAGCAAACAATAAGGACGCAAGACTGAAGGTAGCAGAATACAATCTTAAGGGACAACGCATCACGGAATTTGTGGTTGCCTCGATGAGTAGTGCCAGAAAAAGTGGTTTTCCCAGAATGGTGAGAGTGAAAAACGAGATTATTATGGTTTACACCGATGTATCTGACCTTGGAAGCCAGCGGATAAGGACGCTCAAAATAAACTGAGTCTATAGGAGGGTCGTACAATCACTTTAAGATAAAATCAATTATATTTATTGGATATTTGCAAGGCTCAGCCTCTGGTTTGTGTATCTTATAAAATAACTAATCATGAAAAATTGTATTCTTGCCCTATTTATCGTTGCCTTTGTCGGTGGTAAAACTCAGGCGTGTTCTGCCATCGTTTTGAAAGACCAGCAACAGATTTTTTTGGCTAAAAATTTTGACTGGACCTTTAGGCAGGGAGTGATGCTTAAAAACTTAAGAGGGGTTAATAAAACGGCTTATTACACCCATCAGGGAAGCCAGGCAAACTGGATCAGCAAGTATGGAAGTATCACCTTTAATCAAAATGGAAAGGAGATGCCTTATGGAGGAATGAATGAAAAAGGCCTGGCCATAGAAATGTTGTGGCTCGATCTCACCAAATACAATCT